>NZ_JBALEQ010000088.1:0-85235 GCF_036917775.1 Nostoc sp. | reverse complement strand
TTATTTCCTCGTACAGCCAGATAGCGATCGCTCCTTCCGTGCAAATCCTTGTAACTCTCTCCTGGTAAGCTTTCATGATTCGCGGATGAGTCTAAAGCAAAAAGTGATATTCCCTACGACCAGAGAACATCTGCTAACGCTAGATTAAATCAAGGATAGGACTTACACAGGGTTCACCGGATATCCTTCTTATATAGTTCAATGACATTCTGTGCGTAAGTTCCCAGTAACTAACTTTTTGCTAGAGAGAACATAAATTTATGACTTTTGATTACGACCTATTTGTAATTGGTGCGGGTTCTGGAGGCTTGGCGGCTTCCAAACGGGCGGCTAGCTATGGGGCAAAAGTGGCGATCGCTGAATATGATTTAGTTGGTGGGACTTGTGTGATTCGCGGTTGTGTTCCCAAAAAACTTATGGTCTATGCCTCTCACTTTCCTGCACTATTTAGTGAAGCTTCAGGCTATGGCTGGAAAGTCGGTAATGCTGAGTTGGACTGGGAATATTTCATTACATCTATAGATAAGGAAGTTCGGCGACTATCGCAACTACACATAAACTTCTTAGAAAAAGCTGGTGTAGAACTATTTTCAGGTCGCGCCACATTGCTAGATTCCCACACAGTAGAAGTTGATGGACGTAAAGTGACAGCAGACAAAATTTTAATTGCTGTTGGTGGTCGTCCTATCAAACCAGATTTACCAGGGATGGAATATGGCATTACCTCTAACGAAATTTTTCATCTAAAAGAACAACCAAAACATATCATCATTCTTGGCGCTGGTTATATCGGCACAGAATTTGCCTGTATTATGCGCGGTTTGGGTTCTGAGGTGACACAAATTACCAGAGGTAACAAGATTTTGAATGGGTTTGATGAAGATGTCCGCACAGAAATTGAAGAGGGGATGACAAACCACGGAATTCGGCTGATTAAGAATAATGTGGTAAAAACAGTTGAAGCTGTGCCAGAAGGGTTTAAACTTACTTTGTCAGGGGAAGACCAAGAACCAATAATCGCGGACGTGTTTTTAGTGGCGACTGGTCGAACTCCCAATGTAGATGGACTAGGTTTAGAAAACGCTGGGGTTGATGTTGTCGCTAGTTCTATCGAAGGGCCTGGATACCCAACTACAAGTGCGATCGCAGTCAATGAATATAGTCAAACTAATCAACCGAATATCTTTGCCGTTGGCGATGTCACAGACCGAATCAATTTAACTCCTGTCGCCATTGGTGAAGGGCGAGCCTTTGCTGATAGTGAGTTTGGCAATAATCGCCGCGAATTCAGTCACGAAACTGTTCCCACAGCCATATTTTCTAACCCAGAAGCTGCAACAGTCGGCTTGACAGAAGCTGAAGCACGGGAAAAATTCGGTGATGCGGTAACAATTTTTCGCACTCGCTTTCGCCCCATGTACTATAGTTTGACTGGGAAGCAAGAGAAGACAATGATGAAGTTAGTAGTTGATAGCAATACTGACAAAGTGCTAGGCGCTCACATGGTAGGTGAAAATGCCGCCGAGATTATCCAAGGTGTAGCGATCGCTGTGAAGATGGGCGCAACTAAAAAAGACTTTGATGCCACCGTTGGTATCCATCCCTCCTCAGCCGAAGAATTTGTCACAATGCGGTAATAAGAAAGAGTTAGGAGTTAAGAGTTATGAGTTATAAGTTGAATAAAAAACTCATAACTTAAAATTCTTAACTTATTAGCCCTAACTCCTAACTACTTACAGCTTTGCAATATATATATCTTCACGGTTTCGCTTCCAGTCCTAATTCTGCCAAAGCGCGGGATATAAGCGATCGCTTTGCCAAAATTCAAACAAAGCTCAAAATCCCCGATCTCAATGCTGGCGATTTTTCGCAGTTGACAATCACTCGTCAGATCACTCAAGTTGCCGCAGAATTTAGTAACGATTCTACACCAGTAACCCTGATTGGCTCAAGTTTAGGTGGTTTGACCGCCGCACACTTGGGACAGCAATATTTACAAGTAGAACGCCTTGTGCTGCTAGCACCAGCTTTTGGATTTTTATCCCATTGGTTGCCCAAGCTAGGCGATGAAGAAGTACAGCGTTGGCAGCAAGAAAAATATATCATGGTCTACCACTATGGAGAGGAGCGATCAATTTCTTTAAGTTACGATTTCGTTACAGATGCTGCCCAATACCAAGAAAAATTTTTGCAACGTTCTATACCCACCCTAATTTTGCATGGAAAAAAGGATGAAGTTATTCCCATCGAAGCTAGTCGTGACTTTGCGCGTTGCCGTTCTGGGGTGGAGTTAGTCGAACTCGACAGTGACCATGCCTTGGGTGATGTTATGGAAAATATTTGGCAGGCAATTCGCCTCTTTTGCCAATTACCTTGAAGTTGTAAAATATTAAATTCTCACATAACTAATGTCCTTAGTCATTTCTCCTTTGTTTAGTTACTAATGACTAATGACTAATGACCAATGATTAATGACTAAAATTATGCTTCCCTTCATCCGGTCAGATTTAGCCCAATTTACCGCTTATAAACCCCACCCCAGCAGTGATACAGCCGATTCTGTTCCCACACAGTTTGATCGCCTGGATACAAATGAAAGCCCCTACGATTTACCACCTGAGTTAAAAGAGAAGTTAGCCTGGACATATCAGCAAGTAATTGAAACAAATCGTTATCCTGATGGTGGACATGAAACCCTTAAGGATGCGATCGCAGAATACGTCAATGAATCAGCCGCCCTTCCGCTATCCAATACTGCTGCCAATATTTCTGTTGGAAATGGCTCTGATGAACTAATCCGCTCTTTATTAATCGCCACTTGTTTAGGAAAAGAAGGTTCAATTCTCGTTGCCAATCCTACTTTCTCTATGTACGGAATTTTGGCACAAACTTTGGGAATTCCTGTCGTAACAGTGGGTAGAAACGAAACAAATTTTGAAATTGACTTAAAAGCCGCACAGTCTGCGATCGAACAAACTCAAAATCCTCCCATTCGTGTAGTTTTCGTAGTACATCCCAATTCGCCAACTGCCAATAGTTTAACGACGGCAGAATTGGCATGGTTAAGAAGTCTGAGCGAACATATTTTAGTAGTAATTGATGAAGCTTACTTTGAATTCAGTCAAACTACCCTAGTAGGTGAATTAGCGCAGCGCCCCAACTGGGTAATATTACGCACTTTTTCTAAAGCTTTCCGATTGGCATCTCTCCGTGTTGGTTATTGCGTCGCTCATCCCGAAGCGATCGCCATTTTAGAAAAAGTTCGCTTACCTTACAATCTCCCCAGCTTTTCCATAGCAGCAGCATTAATTGCTTTACAAAACCGTACCCTCTTGCTGGAGTCAATTCCCCAAACCTTGAGTGAACGATCCAAACTCATCGAAATTTTATCCCAGCAACCAGAACTACAAATTACCGCAAGCGCCGCTAATTTTATTTACCTACGCCTTAAACCCAATGGCTTAAATTCACAGGATGCTGTCCTAAAAACTTTCCACCAGAAACTTAGAAAACTCGGCACTCTTGTACGACATATTAGCGGAGGATTGCGAATTACTGTCGGGACAATAGAGGAAAACGCCCGCACAGTTACTAGAGTTCAAGCTGTTTTAGCCGATTTGGAATTTTAGGAATTCACTCAATAATTAAATCGGCTATCCATCTCACTGCCCAAACGACGTACTAATCCTACCGTTTGTGGCAGCACACCTACCAAAAGAGCAAAAGCAACATCCGGCAAAAGAGCCACTATTTCTGGTGGAAAGTATTGTTCAAATTGATCGAGAATTTTCTGAACTCGCTGTCCAGGTATTGGGTTTTCTGTAATTTGTTTGATCAATCGAATCCACTGTCGCCTAATCAAGTAAGCCTTCTGGCGTTCTTCATTAGATTCGGGAGTTAATAAAGACAGATTACCTATAGGCAGTGCCCTTTGGCAATCACAGTCGTAATCCCCACCCACAGCAGCCCCAGGCCCAGCAAACTCTGCATGGTAGCGTTTAAAGAGGATTAATCCATTCCGTCTACGACTATTGACGATGAAAACTTCTCCACTGTGTAAACGTGTAAGGATATCCGAGCCTTGCGATTGCTCAGTTCCATCTGGCATGACAACAGAGTCAAGGAAACTAGTTTTAGGGTAATAAGTTGATACCATAGAGATTTGATAGCGTCGATGCTGTTCGCTATCCATGTTTTTTAAACTTTCAAAGAATTTGGTAGTAGTATGCACTTCAAAAAGTAACAAGTTTTGATGTCAAATTAGATTTTTGAATTCTTTTATTATCAAGAGTCTTTTGGTCAATTTCACTAAAATAGTAATAAATACACATTTTTTAGTAATTGAGTGATTATATTTTATGAGATATAACCAGATTTGTCCCCAAATTTAGAGAGTCTTTTATTAAAGTTTTTATAAAGATAAATATCTTAATTACAAAGTTATTATGAGGGATCGCTTATTTAATAAGATATTTCTACAGCTAAATTCTATTTTAATACATTTATTTTATCTATATAAAATATTCTAAAATAGTTATTTTTAATGAGAAGTTGAAACAGACAAATTGTAACACTTAATTATTTTGATAAAATTTCTCAATCTAATGTTTTTATTAAAATGAATATAAAAATACCACTAAAAATCTCAATAAAATCTACTTTAAATAACTATCTAAAGCTATACATATCAACCTATTTAGCTAACATTGGCTAATTTTTAATTAGGCTAATTTATACTTTGGTTGCCAATATTGGTGATAGATTTTCTCCAAACTAATTACAAAATAAAAATTTATAAAATTCAGATACTGAAATTAGCACTCAGATGCTTATGCAATAACATCTGGCTTGAACGTCCTAATACAAATGTATTCCAATTCGATTCTACTTTATGTACCCGATATCCCACCTTAAAATAAAGTTGCCTTGCCTGATGATTATTTTCCAAAACGTGAAGATATAAGTCTTGAAATCCCCATTCGCGGGAAACTTTTTCACAGCTAGTCAGTAACCCTGAAGCCACACCATGTCTACGGTATTTTGGGTGAACCGCTAAATTAGATAAGTAAGGAAAACCTATGCCAGCCTGGCCCCACGAATCACTGTAACGTACACCCAGTTCCACACTTCCCACTAAGTTATTAGCCCCACCATTATTAGCTTCCAAGGCGACTAAACAAACATGACGAGGTGGAGGTGATGTCATCCGATGCCTTAAGTCTTCGTAAATACCCAGACGTAGCAATGGAAAAGCCCATCCCCACATACCTTTTTGGGAGTGAAAGCTTTCAGCGATAATTTGGGAAACACCAATCAAATCAGTAGGTGTAGCTGTACGAATTTGAAATTCGCAGCAAGCTGGATCGATTGGCTGTTGCTGGTATGGATGAAAAGACCGATATTTCAAGGCTAGTTTAGTATTGATTTTATTCAACGAAAATTTTCTCAAATATCCTCAAACACCCTTTTAACCGCATAAAAACTTTGATATATTCCCAGTAGATTGAACTGACCTAAGACTGCTCATTTGCTTTTGCTTATAAGCATACAAATTTTTACACTTTAGTTTGGGGCTTTATAGTCCGTCTTTTTGAAAGAGTCTTAGAAGTTACAGCTTCATAAAGCTATAATCTTAAGTTCAGTAGGATTAGATACATCCTTTGCTTGAGATAGGGAGTATATCAGTCTGTTTACCACAAAAACATCTGTAAATCATACAGATTTAGGTTAATGGGTAGAGACATAGCATAACTTACCTGTAGGCATTACCGATAAAATTGTTAAGTAAGTACACTAATAAAAAACTTTGGTTGTAAACCATGTTTAAGTGTAATACTGAACTTATTTATGCTATTGACGCTACACTAACAAGACTTTGCTGCTAAGTAATAGAAACAGGCTGTTCAGATGCTAGGCAGGAATATTGCAGATTCCTATCCCTAACTTCTTTACCAATACCACTTGTCTTAATGATAGTTCTGATTGCTAAATTAGAAAGAGGTATTTGTCTAATAGTATACTTTGGTTTTAAATCTTATTGTTTTAATTTTGCTGACTCTACCATGACTACCATAAATAAAATTTACGTGCAAGTGTTAGTACAACTGCTGTGGAGGGAAAACTTAATATGCAGCTTCATCTGGATTTTTCAGCTAGCTATGAGTGCTGTATGTACTATTAGACATTGCTCGCAGGAGGTGAAAGAAGATTTGAGTAGCAAGGATCGACTCTATAACCCTATAACTGACTATGAAAGCAATTATGCTGCACTCAAGCAAACGGTAATAGGTATAAGCAATTGAAACGAATTACCGTGAGTAAACGCTCCTACACTCAGCAGTCATGTAGCCAAAGAGCCTTATTGGTGGAAATGCTCTGCTCTTACCTGACTCAGAAAAATCCTTCCCTGATCAGATTATTCTTTATCCGACTGCCGTTGCAGCAGGAAAGCGGTGCATGAAATCCCAAGCAAACAGTAAGCCTAAAATTTTGGTTGTCGATGATGAGCCAGACAACCTTGACTTGCTTTACCGCACCTTCTATCGCGACTATAAGGTGCTAAGGGCAACCTCTGGCCCTGCGGCCCTCGATCTGCTGGCTCAAGAGGGAGAGGTCGCGGTGATCATCTCTGATCAGCGAATGCCGATGATGAGCGGTACGGAATTTTTGAGTCTGACAGCAACTCAATATCCAGATATTATTCGGATTATTTTAACTGGCTACACCGATGTCGAAGACTTGGTGGAAGCAATCAACGCTGGTAAGGTCTTTAAATATGTCACTAAACCGTGGGAAGCTGAGGAACTTAAAGCTGTAGTACGCCAAGCTTTGGATACTCACAATGTCCTCAAAGCCCGCACCCGCGAACTTACACGTACACTCCGCCAAGAGTCGCTGCTGAATACTGTCACAAATACGATTCGTAGTGCTTTAGACTACAGACAAATTTTGCAGGCAATTGTAGATACAGTGGGTCACATGTTGGAGGTGGATGTCTGTCTATTGCGTCCCTTCCAAGATGAGCAGTTGACGGATAAAGGATTTATTTATCAGAAAGCTCTTTCAGAAGAAGCAGGGGAACACACACCAGCAGAGGTGGAGGCAAATAACTCTTCTGGTGTGTCCCTCTCCCCTTCTACCCCTCTAACTGTTTTGGCTCAGACAGTGTGGGAAACCCGTGAAGTCCAGGTGATTCACGATGTAACCGATGATGAACGCATTCACGGTAATACTCCCGAACTGCGCGAACGTAGGGAAGCTTTTGCTGCGGCTAATATTTGTTCTAGTTTAGTTGTGCCATTGATCTGCCAACAAGAACTGATGGCAGTGCTGGCACTGCACCAGTGTTCTGTACCCCGCTTCTGGGGAGAGGATGAGGTGCAGCTAGTGTTGATGGTAGCGGATCAGGCAGCCTTAGCTTTGTCTCAAGCTTATGCTTACGAACAAGTACGTGCCCTTGCCAAGCGAGAAAGTTTAATTAATACGATTACTAGCGCGATTCGCTCTAGTCTAGACCCTCAAGATATCTTTGCGGCTATTACTCAACAACTAGGACAAGCCTTACAAGTCGATGGTTGCGTCCTGTCTTTGTGGACAGAAGAAGATGAATTTGTTGAGTGTGTTGCCTTGTATGACAGTTTTCAACATTTGGAAAGTTTACGTAAACATAGCCCAACCCAGGCATCGCCAGCCCCAGACAATAACCATCTGTCAGCCCAGAGATTACCCTATTCTCAATCATCTATACAAGAGAATCCCATCCTTCAACAAATGCTACAGACACATGAACCTGTGGTAATTGGGAATGTGAGCCATTCTCCCTCAGATATACAGGGTTTTAATTTGCCGTTAAAAATGCCAGCGCGATCGCTAATGTTTGTACCATTATTGGCTGATGGTAAATGTATTGGTAGTATTACCTTGCATGAAGGTAAAAAAGTACGTCAATGGCTTCCATCTGATATCGATTTGGCGAAAGCAGTAGCAGCCCAAGCAGCGATCGCTGTGCAACAATCACACCTGTATCAAAAAACTCGCCAACAAGCAGAACGTTTACTGGAGTTAGATAAACAAAAAACCGAATTTTTCCAAAATATTTCCCATGAGTTTCGCACACCGATCACCTTGATTCAAGGGCCTTTAGAGTCGGCGGTGGCGGCTGGTGAAGGATTATCTTATTCCCAAAGTGCGATCGCCTTGCGTAACTCCCGCCGCTTGCTACGACTGGTAAATCAACTCCTGGATTTACAACGCTTAGATGCGGGGAGAATGCAGCCTAGTTTCCATCCCTGCGATTTAGTCGAATTTGTCAGCCAAATTGTGGAATCTTTTCGTCCCTACTGTGAGAAAAAGAGACTGCATCTCGCCACCCAGTTAGATGAATGTTCTCTGGTGTACTTGGACATGGAAAAATTCGACAAGGTGGTTTATAACCTTCTGTCAAATGCCATGAAGTTTACCCCCGAAGGTGGCACGATCAGCGTCAGACTAAAATCTGAACAAGATCGTTGCATATTACAAGTACAAGACACGGGAATTGGCATTGTTAAAGAACAAATTCCCCACCTATTTGAGCGCTTCCGTCAAGCTGAAGGTTCAGCAAACCGTTCCTATGAAGGTAGTGGTTTGGGTTTAGCCTTAGTTAAAGAATTGGTAGAATTGCATGGTGGCCATGTCACTGTGGAATCAGTTTATGGCGAAGGTACTACCTTTAGTTTATGGCTTGTGACTGGAAATGGTCATTTACCCGTACAGCAAGTACTAGAAACGCCTGCCGAAGTGAACACAAGCCGCGCTAGCGTTGAATTGGCTGATTTAGAACTTGTAGAGTCAACAACAGACAATATTGAAGATATTACAATAAATTTCTCTCCTAATTCTCCTAATATTGATACTCAAGACTCAGCACTTAAGACTCAGCACTCAATTTTAGTTGTAGATGACAACCCAGATTTGCGAACCTATGTATCTGAAATTTTCCGCCGTAACGGTTATCATGTACGCACAGCTCGTAACGGTTATGAAGGGCACAGTTTAGCGAAGGAAATTATACCCAGCTTGATTGTGACTGATTTAATGATGCCCTTGGTAAGCGGACTTGAGATGATACAGATGATCCGCAATGAGGAAAAGCTGAAAGGAACACCCATTATTTTACTGACAGCAAAAGTTGACGAAGAAACCCGCATCGAAGGTACAGAACATGGGGCAGATGCTTATTTAGCAAAACCATTCAACGATCGGGAACTTTTGGCGGAAGTTCGGAATCTTTTAGCATTAAAAGAAAATGAACGACGAATTGTGGAGTTAAATACTTATCTAACAGAATCAGTATTAAAGCGCTTTTTACCGGCTGTATTGGTGCAAAAAGCCGCAACCGGAGATTTAACATTAGATTTGCGCCCAGAACCACGCTTAATTACAGTTTTGTTTAGTGACATTGTGGGTTTTACACAGTTATCAAATACTCTCAGATCCCGACGAGTCGCAGAGTTGCTAAATGAATATTTAGAAGCTATGACCAAGGTTGTATTTGGTAATGGCGGCACTGTAGATAAATTTATGGGAGATGCTATCTTAGCTTTATATGGAGCGCCGGAAGAACTAACCCCCAATGAACAGGTACGTCGTGCCATCAATACAGCAAGAGCAATGCACCGTTCACTGGCTGACTTGAACCAGCGCTGGCGAGAGCAAGGTGTCTTCGATGGTGACAGACTTACTAGCGTACAGTTTCGGTGTGGTATTCATCAAGGTACGGCTGTTGTGGGGATGTTTGGTAGTGCTGAACGTGCAGACTATACTGCTATTGGCCCAAGTGTAAATATTGCTGCCAGGTTGCAAGCTGCCGCTCTTCCCGGTACTATCTTGGTTTCTGCTGCCGTGGCAGATTATTTGCAGGAAGAAGAAATTACTAAAGGTAGTCCACTAGAACTTAAAGGAGTAGATGAAACAGTTTTGACCTTTGCTGTTACACCAGAGGTAATGGTTAATCGCTAAAATTTAGACTGGTATTTTAAAGCATTAGCAATGAGTAAGAGTGCCTAATCATATCCAGTTTATATAATATGACACCATCGGTTGCAGACAAAACCCCAATTTCAACCAAAGTCTGGAGGCGACACACCGATCCACCAGCTTTGTGGATTTCTGTCGTTATAGGTTCAGTCTCTCTGCACTTGCTGGCGTTCTGGCTGATGCGCTCATCTAATGCCTTTAGTTTGTGGTTTCCTCAGCAAAGTCAATCTGCTGTTCCCATTGAATTGATAGATATTGCTCCTCAATCAAAATCAACAGCCAAAAGAGTTTCGCCAAAGCCAGCATCCATAACTCAAAAGTCTGTACCAGCGCGTTCAGCAAAAACAGCAAGAAATACGCCAAGAAATCAAGATTTTGTTGGTGCAATAAGTTCTGCTGATAATCTCCAGCAAAAGAGTCGAATTTATCCCTCTCAACCTAATAGACAACAGAGAGTTCCTACATCTACACCGAAAGCGATAGCTACACCAAAACCGACAGTTACACCGAAAGCGATAGCTACGCCAAAACCGACAGTTACACCGAAAGCGATAGCTACGCCAAAACCGACAGTTACACCGAAAGCGATAGCTACGCCAAAACCGACAGTTACACCAACACCTACAGTTCCAATCGGTAATCTACCTTGGAACCGCCGTCAAGAAATCAAACTGGGAAATGGAACGGCACTACCAACAGGTATTCCATCAACTCCACCAGTTTCGGAAGCTGAAAACATAAAAACTCCAACCACTCCTACTAGGGAAACTCCACCAAATCCTACTAAGGAAACTTCACCAACTCCTACTAGAGAAACTCCACCAAATCCTACTGGGGGAGCATCGGTAGCAATAGTAGCTCCTTTGCCTAGAGATGAAATGATTAAGTTCATACAAACAAGAGGATTTCGACAAGATGCTCTACCCGACGTTATCGCTTCATACACGGGAAGCAAGACAAAACAGTTAGACTCAAGTAGTTTTCTACCTGGCGATTCCGAAATTAAGCCAGCACAGATGTTTGTTAGTTTAATAATTGATCGCAATGGCAACTTTCAACAGGCTGTAGTTCTAGAAATAGAACCTGCAACACTACAAAGTGAAAAAAGCACATACGAACGAGTTCTCAATGATGTTTTCAAGACAGAAAACTTTCTAGCCGCTCACAACAACGACGGCACAAAACCAGATTTGAGCAATTTGTTTGTACGAATCAAAATCCAGCCTGCTAATTCCAATTAGACGCTTGAATTTTTCCAACAACTGTGTTATATTTATAAAGTTGGAAATTTGCGGGCGTAGTTTAGTGGTAAAACTATAGCCTTCCAAGCTATTAATGCGGGTTCGATTCCCGCCGCCCGCTTAGAAAAAGTCTGAAATGTACTAGCGAAGCACAGTGTAAATATACGTGCTATTTTCACTAAAAAATTTGGAGCGGGTGTCGTACCCCACCCAATTAATGTAAATCTTGTGTTAAACAGCTTTATTATTGCTTTTCTTGATCAATAAAACAGACATAATCGATCAAGCAATGCCTGCGGCGGGCTACGCCTACGCTAAATTAGGCGAATAAATAAAAAAACTAGAGGAATCTCGCACAGCTTTGATTTCCGAGTATCCCTCATTGCTTTAATATCAACAATGTGCAGTGATTTATCCAAATCTACCGCTAACGTAATCTCTGGTATCTTGCTGCTGAGGATTGTTGAAAATTAGTTCTGTTGCATCGTACTCTACCATGTAGCCGTTACGACTTCCAGACTCTGTAGTTTTGACATTAAAAAAGGCTGTCTTATCAGAAACCCGTGCTGCTTGCTGCATATTATGGGTGACAATAACGATGGTATATTGCTCTTTCAACTGATGAATTAATTCTTCAACCCGCAAGGTGGAAATGGGGTCGAGAGCCGAGCAAGGTTCATCCATTAATATAATTTCAGGCTGAACTGCGATCGCACGAGCAATACATAACCTTTGTTGTTGTCCACCCGATAAAGACGAGCCACTTTGCCGCAGTTTATCTTTAACTTCGTCCCACAAAGCCGCTTGTCGCAAACTCCGTTCTACTAATTCATCCATGTTACCTTTGTAGCCGTTGATTTTGGCTCCAAAAGCAATATTGTCATAAATTGATTTGGGAAACGGGTTTGGTCTTTGAAACACCATTCCAATCCGACGACGTACTTCTACAGGATCAATGTCGGAGGCATACAAGTTTTTATCGTAAAAAAGTATTTTACCTTCTGCATGAAATGACTCAATTAGGTCATTGAGGCGGTTATAGCATCGCAACAACGTACTTTTACCACAACCAGAAGGGCCGATAAAGGCTGTCACCTGATTTTTTGGTATATCTAGCCAGATATTCTGCAAGGCTAAAAACTTGCCGTAGTAAACGTTGAGGTTTTCGGTGCGTAAAACAGTTTCAGTACCGTTGACTGTGCTAATATTAGTAGCCATAAATTAAGTGCAGTATTAGTTTTAGCGATACAAATCCGCTATGTGTAAGCCGTTTCCCTAAGCCTTTTTGCGAGTAGCCCAGCGAGCAATGATACTTGTGATTAGAACCATCAATACCAAAATCAAAGATGCCGCCCAAGCTAATGATTGCCAATTTTTAAACGGGGAAATAGCGTATTTGTAAACCAAAACAGCAAGGGAAGCTGTTGGTTGGAATAAGCCATCGGGCCAAAAATTGGAAAATAGCGCAGTAAATAGTAAAGGTGCGGTTTCTCCAGATGCTCTGGCGATCGCTAGGGTTGCCCCAGTTACAATTGCAGGTAGGGCTGCTGGCAAAACTACTTGTGTTACTGTTTGAAAGTTAGTTGCCCCTAACCCTACAGATGCTTGTCGCAAATCTTGCGATACTAACTGCAAGGCTTCATCAGTGGTTCGGACAATAATGGGCAACATCAAAATTGCCAGTGCAAACCCTCCACCAAGAGCAGAGTATGATCCTAAGTTTAACTTTACCAGTGTCAAAACTACAATCCCGTATGCAAATACCCCAGCAATAATTGAGGGGACTCCACTCAGGACGTTAGCTGCAAAACGTACCCATCTCGCTACTTGCGCTGAACTAAATTCTGTGATATAGATTGCCGCTAAAACACCAAATGGGATGCTAATCAGGGCAGCAATTCCTACCATTAATAGTGTACCCAAAATTGCATTACCAAAGCCTCCTCCCTGTTGTAAAGCTTTGGGTGGCAGTTCAAAAAAGAGGTTAGGACTCAAACTGCTAAAGCCTTGAATAATGACGTAAGAAAGTACTGCTAGCAAAGGCACAAGTGCCAATATCCCACAGATAAATGCAACTACAGTCATTACTGTATTAAACAGTGTCCTTTGAGACATAGGAGCGCGAGTTAGACTGCGCTCTGGAAAACTAGAAGTCATAATTCAACCCAAAACTAAGCTACAGTCGCTTGACTCTCAGAACGATAAACTCGGCCATGATATTGACTACCAGGGTCAAGAAGAATAGAACTAAAGCAGCGTACATTAAAGCCGAAACTTGCAAACCACTAGCTTCTGAAAATTGATTTGCTAGTAGAGAAGAAATCGTATTGCCTGGTGCTAACAGTGAGATACTAATGTTGTTGGAATTACCAATTAACATTGTTACAGCCATTGTTTCTCCCATTGCCCGACCCAGTGCCAACATTACAGCACTAACTATCCCCGAAAAGGCTGCTGGAATGAGAATTTGCAAAATAGTTTCCCACCGGGTTGCTCCTAATCCTACGGAGGCTTGACGCAAACTTGAGGGTATAGAAATCAAGGCATCGCGCGATAAGGCTGTGATGATGGGCAAAGTCATAATTGCTAATATGACTCCCGCCGGTAACATTCCTGGCCCTGTAGGGGGGGTGCTAAAAAATGGTATCCAGCCAAAGTAACTATTGAGCCATTTTCCCAAGTTAGTTAAAATAGGCACTAAAACAAAAATTCCCCACACGCCATAAACAACACTGGGAATAGCTGCTAGCAGTTCTACTGCAAAAACCAGTACCAACTTCACTTTTGCGGGTAAAAAATCTTCGCTTAGTACAACAGCTGTACCAACTCCAATCGGTACAGCTATCAGTAAACCGATAAAAGAACTCAAGAGAGTTCCATAAATTTGAGGTAGCACCCCGTAGCTATCATTAACTGGGTTCCAAGTAGTGTTAGCTAAAAAGCTAGCACCAAACTTTTGGATGGCAGGCCCAGAAGCAATTGCAACCTGGAAGCCGATCCATAGTAAAGTGGCAGCAACCCCAAAGGCGAAAATTTTAGTAAGCCAAATAAAACCGCGATCTAGGGATTTTTCTACATCAGAGCGATTTTTTGTCGCTGATGAAAGATTTTGAGAATTTGTAGTCATGACTACCGACTTTCACAATTAAATCAGAGGAAGATATTTGGAGGCAACCATCTAAACAAAATTGTTGCCTCATCGTCTTTTAAAACTAGTTTAATAACCAGCTTAAAAATTATTGTCTAACAATGCCTCACGTCTTGGCTGTAGCTACTTGCTAGCGCTACTACCACTACCAACAGCAATTTTATAGTCTGGACTAATTTGATCCGCAGCCGCAGCCACCTTTGCGATTACGTTTTGGGGTAGAGGAACATACCCTAATGTTGTAGCCTGTTTTTGACCCTCAGTTAAAGCGTATTCGATCGCAGCTTCAACTGCCTTAGCTTTTGCCGCATTGGGATATTTCTTATAAGCCAAAATCCAGGTGTAAGTGACGATGGGATAGGAATCGGCCCCTTCTGGATCGGAAATGAAGACGCGGAGATCAGGGGGTAGAGTTACTGAGGCCAGAGTTTTAGAGGCTGACTCCTCGCTAGGCACAATAAACTTACTACTTTTGTTTTCCAAAGCAGCAAACTTAAGACTATTTTGTTTGGCATAGCCGTACTCGACATAACCAATAGAACCTTGTGTTTGTTGGATTTGGGCGGTAACACCCTCATTTCCCTTAGCACCAACTCCGCTAGGCCAATTGACAGTTTTGCCTTCACCAACTTTAGTCTTCCACTCCGGACTAATAGCGCTGAGGTGTTTTGTAAACACACCTGTTGTTCCGCTACCATCTGAACGATAAACTACTGTGATTTTCTCTTTAGGAAGCTTTGCACCTGGGTTAGCCTTGGCAATTTGGGGATCATCCCAAGAGGTTATTTTGCCCAGTAGAATATCAGCGTAAACGGCTCGTGGTAGTTTAAGTTCTGCAACATCTGGCAAGTTGTAAGCTAGCACGATGCTACCAGCTGTGACAGGCAGTAAAATAACGCCTCTATCAGCTGGCACCTTCTGGATTTCTTCATCCTTCATAGCAACATCGCTGGCACCAAAGTCTACAGTCCCTTTGATAAATTGCTCAACTCCGGCACCGCTACCAACTGAGGCATAGTCAACTTGTAGATTTGGATACTTTTTGTTTAGATCAGTAAACCATGTATCATATAGTGGTGCTGGAAAAGACGCACCAGCCCCGCTTAACTTGAGATTTCCACCCAAATCTAATTTGCTTGTACTGGAGGCAGTAGTATCTGTAGCAGTACCAGAAGGTGTCTCCTTGGTGGCTGTATTATCTGGATTTTGCTGTCCGCCACATGCAGCTAGGCTGATTGTCAGTGCTAACACTGAAACTGAAGCTGTGAGGCGATGGATGTTTGTTACACTAAGAGGTGAGGGCATCGCTATCAATATTTGGGTAACTTTTCAGGTGAGCGCCTCTAAGGATACCCCTAAAGGATGAAGGTTAAGGTAAAGGATAGGTTAACAAACCAAAAAAAGCTTGTTTTTTTTTGATGAAGAACAAACACTCGTTTATACTTTTGCTTGATAAAATTTATACTGCTGGTTTAGTTACAGATTAAAAATAGTACCACAGCGATTTGGTTACATAGTATTGGCAAAACTTGATTGATAGTGTCAATTTTCTGGTCAAATAATAAAAATTCTATAAAAAAATGACAAATTGTGTTATTGTTGAAAACTTATAATAAATTTTGAAATTTTATGAAAGTTATTGCTGCTTATAGGTCTAAGCAGAATTAAAGTCATAACTAAACAATCTAAGTTTAGACAGTGAACTAATTTAGATTAAGTAGAAGGAAAACTATAAGTTGCCTATTTTATGGAGAGTAGGTGGGGCGATCGCTAAAAAAAGTGAATTAAAGAACTATCTTTAAAGATTTGTAGCATAAATTGGCGCTAAATCTAAAAACTTAGTTTAAATACTAAATTTTGCTAACTTTACCACGTATTCGGTCAAATACCAGAATCAGACTACGCTTCAGTCAATAAAATTACAGCTATAGACACCTAAATCATAATTCGTAGAACTGAAAAGTTACATACCAAAAAGGCAAAAAAAAATATGCTAATTCTTAGAGGTGTCAGCACAAATTTCATTTTAATACCAATGAACATCTTAGTTGCTGTTGGTTTTCCCTTTTGCCTTTTCCTGGTTGCCTGATAAATGTTTGCTGCTTCCAATCAATTACTATGGTCTATGATTGGCTTACTCCTGACAATGGGTGGTACCTTCTTAGAAGCTTATGGCATCACCTTTCCTTGGAATTGGAGTAAGCACGGAATTCAGACTTTTTCTTTAGGTGTCACTTTTCAAATTGGCGCAGTACTGTTAGTGGGTTGTTTAGGGGGCAAAAATGCCGGTGCGCTCTCGCAAATTGCCTATTTAGTGATGGGGTTAACCTTATTACCTGTATTTGCCGATGGAGGTGGTATTGGTTATGTTAAGTTGTCTCAGTTTGGCTATCTACTAGGCTTTATTCCTGGAGCTTGGATTTGTGGCTTAGTTGCCTTTAAAGCTAGACCTCGACTAGAAACTCTCGCCTTTAGTTGCATCTGTGGCTTGTTAACTCTGCATCTATGCGGTATTAGTTATTTGATTATTAGCTATATTTTTCAGTGGAAAGGCACAGAAAATCTACCTTTGATGCAAGCAATCCTCAGATACTCTTGGTTTGCACTACCAGGGCAATTAAGTGTGGTCTGTGCCGTTACTGTAATAGCATATATATTGCGTCACTTAATGTTTTATTAGTCATCAAGAGGCTAGGGGCAAGAAATTTACAATTTTTTCATCCCCTAGTCTTTAGTCTTTAGTCCTTAGTCTCTAGCCCCTAGTTTCATGCGTTTAAAAAACCGCCTTTTCTGGATTGCTGCCTTTATAGCTTTTTTCCTAGACCAAATAACAAAATACTGGGTGGTACAAACCTTCAGTTTGGGGCAAACACTACCACTCTTCACTGGAATATTTCACTTCACCTATGTTACTAACACTGGTGCCGCCTTTAGTCTGTTAAGTGGGAAAGTAGAGTGGTTGCGCTGGCTATCTTTAGGAGTGAGTTTGGTATTGATAGCCTTGGCCTTGTTTGGCCCAACATTAAATTTATGGGATCAGTTGGGCTATGGCTTAATTTTAGGTGGAGCTATGGGCAACGGTATTGATCGCTTTGTTTTAGGCCATGTCGTTGATTTTCTTGATTTTCGCCTGATTAGCTTTCCTGTATTTAATGTGGCAGATTCTTTTATTAGTATTGGTATTGTTTTTTTGTTAATTGCTTCCTTCCAAAAAACACCAACTTCAACCAGTAGGCTGGATTAAATTATTAAGCCTGGGATGATTAATCCCAGGCTATTAATTACTGAAACCATTGCTCAGTCCTATATGCGAAGACTTGATTTATGGGTTTCAGAGATTTGAATTTATATCCTACACCAGTTTTCATAACTGGTGCAGAAAGTCAAGATGCACAGGCGATCGCTGATGGTAAATTAGTATGTCAAACTTATCCAGCTTTTAATTTATTTACCTGGGGCAGGAGCAGTAGATGGAGTAGTGGGAGAGTTTGCACCTGGTTCTGTAGGATTGCCAGGTTCAGATGGGGTAACAGTTCCTGGTGCTGGAGTTAAGTTGCTAGGAGCGCCAGGTTCAGATGGGGTAGTAGTTCCTGGTTCAGTACTGCTGCCAGGAGTGCCAGGTTGAACTGGAGTAACGCTTCCTGGTGGAGTTAAGTTGCCGGGAGCGCCAGGTTCAGATGGGGTAACAGTTCCTGGTGCTGGAGTTAAGTTACTAGGAGCGCCAGGTGCAGGTGGGGTAACACTTCCTGGTGCTGGAGTGGTTTCAGGAGCGCCAGGTTCAGCTGGGGTAACGCTTCCTGGTGCTGGAGTGCTTTCGGGAGGAGTGATGTTACTCGGTGTGGTTTCTGCTGGTACTGTAGTGCTACCAGGAGTCGTGCTAGGTGTGGTTTCTGCTGGTGCTGTAGTGCTACCAGGAGACGCACCAGGGGTAAGTGCTGTGCCGCCGGGACAGCGAGAGTTAAGCGGAAAATACTCGCACAGAATTTTCATACCTTCTGGCGACATCTTGATTTCCGTTGGTGCGCTAGTAGATTCGCTACTGGATTGAGCTATGGGGGATTTACTGGATTCGGCTACAGCAATGTTAGCAGTGAGCGCCAAAGATAGAGCTGTACCAATCATGGTCAGAGATTTTCCCATCATTTCTAAAATTAACCTCAACGGAACACTCGGCCCATTTAAACAGACAATAAAATTTAAAAAATCTGCCTAAATGAATATATTTAAGTTTATTGGAGAATATGTGGATATGTAAAATTAGTAAAAATTAAATCTGTCGTTTGTTAATAACTAGTCTTTATAAATACAAGCTAAAAATCTATACTTGTAGTCATTGAAGTAAAATGATTAGATAAGATAAGCCTTTAGGAAGGAGAGAAATTTTTATTTTTCTGTAACAAAGTGATAAAAATAACAATTTGACTCTGCTCAAAACGTAATGTCCAGTATAAATTAGAGCAAAAAGTCCCGTATAGCTAATTTATGCTTTGGCTTATGAGTAAAATGATGAAAGACTAACATCTAAAATTGTAATTCGCCCCATTCTTCACTAAAAAGTGTGATGTGAATAGCCGATGAGTTCTCCCCAACCCCCTCACAAGCCACAAACGTTAATTGGTCAACTGACTCAAGCAGTCCATACTATCCAAGCTAGGGTTGATTTTTCCAAACTGGCGCTCAAGCCTAATGCCAAAGTACCGGAACTCTGGGTACAGGATGCGGGGGCGGATAAAGCAGAGGTATATCCACTGTTGGGCGATCGCTATATTCTCGGTCGTAGCTCCAAATCCAGCGATATCGTCGTCCGTAACCCTGTTGTCAGCCAAATTCACCTGTCGCTATCGCGGAATTCTACTCATAGCACACCAGTTTTCGTCATCAAAGACGAAAACTCCACCAATGGCATTTATCGTGGCAAGCGTCGTGTTAATTCCCTAGAACTACGTCACGGCGATATTCTGACTCTGGGCCCCCCAGAACTCGCCGCTTCTGTGCGATTGCAATACGTCGATCCACCAGCCTGGTATGTCAAAGCTGCAAGTTGGACAGCTTATGGTGTTGGTGGTGTCAGCGCCTTGTTCGCCTTGGTAATTGGCGTAGAATGGCTGAAATTTTCAGTTAAACCCCTACCTACAGCTACACGCGCTCCAGTAGTTGTTTACGCTCGTGATGGAGCCACACCTCTGAGAGAGCCTCGAACTGTCTCTCACGTAGATATGAAGCGTTTAGAAGAATTTGGCCCTTATTTGCCATCTGCCGTAGTAGCTTCAGAAGATAGTCGTTATTACTGGCACTTTGGGGTTGACCCTCTGGGGATTTTACGAGCCGTGTTAATTAATAGCCGCAGTGGAGATGTGCAGCAAGGAGCCAGCACTGTTACACAGCAAGTTGCCCGCAGTTTGTTCCGGGAGTATGTAGGTAGACAAGATACCCTTGGACGCAAATTACGGGAAGCAGTTGTCGCCTTAAAGTTAGAAACCTTTTACAGCAAAGACGAAATTTTGCTGATGTACTTAAATCGGGTTTTTTTGGGGGGAGATACCTCTGGGTTTGAGGATGCAGCTCGGTATTACTTTGAGAAGCCTGCTAAAGAATTAACTTTGGCAGAAGCAGCAACATTGGTAGGAATTTTACCTGCTCCCAACGCATTCGATTTTTGTGGAGATGGGCCAAATAAGCTAGAAGCAGCTGAATACCGGAATCGCGTGATTAAGCGGTTGCTGGAGATGGGAAAAATTAAACCTGAAGATGCGAACCGAGCTAGACGTTCCACTGTTCAAGTTAGTCCTAAAGTTTGTGAACAGCAAGCTAAGACCATCGCACCTTATTTTTACAGTTACGTCTTCTCTGAACTTGAATCAATCTTGGGCGAGGGAGCCGCAAACGAAGGGAATTACATCATTGAAACCCAGCTCGATCCTGCAATCCAGAGTCAAGCTGAATCGGCGTTGCGGAATTCAGTCAACAATAGTGGTGGAAATTTTAATTTTTCTCAAGGGGCTGTGGTAACTCTTGACTCCAGTACAGGTGGCATTCTGGCAATGGTAGGTGGAACTGATTACAAAAAAAGTCAGTTCAATCGTGCTGTTCAAGCCAAAAGACAACCAGGTTCCACCTTTAAAATCTTTGCTTACACCGCCGCTATTCAACAGGGAATTTCACCATCTAAGAGTTATTCGTGCGCTCCTTTAACTTGGCAAGGCTTCACTTACAAACCCTGTCGCTCCGGTGCTGGCAGTTTAGATATTGCCACCGGGCTGGCTCTTTCAGAAAATCCCATCGCCTTGGGAGTTGCCAGAGAAATCGGGTTGAATAAAGTAGTGGCGATGGCTCAGAATTTGGGAATCAAGTCAAACCTCGATCCGGTTCCTGGCTTAGTACTGGGTCAAAGTGTGGTCAATGTTTTAGAAATGACTGGTGCTTTTGGCTCTATTGGCAATCGTGGAGTGTGGAATCCTCCCCATGCGATTAATCGAATTTTAGATAGTGGTGATTGCAGCGATCGCAATGATATCAAAACCTGCCGTGTAATCTACTCCTTCGACCAAGATCCAGATGCTAACAAACGAGTTCTGCCAAATGGTGTAGCCGACGAGATGACTAGTTTAATGCGTGGTGTCATCACCAGAGGCACTGGTCGTAGTGCTGCCATTGGACTCGGAGAAGCCGGTAAAACAGGCACGACTGATAAAAACGTTGACTTATGGTTTATAGGTTTTATTCCAAGTCGGCGACTTGTAACTGGTGTTTGGCTGGGAAACGACAACAATTCCCCCACATCTGGTAGCAGCGCTCAAGCCGCTCAGTTGTGGGGAAATTATATGCGGCGCATTACAAGGTAAATGGGAATTGGGAATTGGGAATTGGGAATTGGGAATTGGGAATTGGGAAAACGAATAGGTAAGTAAATTTAAACCAATTCTTGATGAACTGTTACCCAAGCTTAATGCCTATCTAAAATCCATAGGAAATAGAGAATAGAACTTAATTCTTTTCCCCATTACTGATATCCCTTCCAAGGCGTAACTTCCAGCGTGCCACTAGGTTTAAATATCACTTGGAAATGGGCAAGAGGTTGTTTATCGTTGGGAGCTGCTACATTGGAACCGTAGATAGCGTTGAACATCTTCGGAAGAGGTGTTTCCCGAAAATAGTCAAAAGCAACTTGGTTGAGTGGTTCATAGTCAGCAATTACACCATCTTTGTTGACTGCTACCCGATATTTCAAATCTCGCGTAAAGGTGGGTTTGCCACTCCAAGTTTGCCGAACTGTACTATAAAGCTTTTGGTTTAAATTTTTGACTATATTAGAGTCAGTAATTTTTGCACCCACTACCTCTGGCGTTCTAGCATATCCCCGCCAAGGGCTAACTTGTAGTACGCCTTGTGTAGTAAATACTACTCTGAACTGGGCGATCGGTTCATTGGAAATGGGAGGACGGGTAGCTGGATTGTAAAGTACGTTCGGTAGAGGAGTTTGACCTACTCCTAAATTTGCCTCTTTATTTACCGCTTTGTAACCGACGATCGCTCCATCCGCAGCTACACCCAAACGATAGATCAAATCTTGTTGCAGTCCTGAGCGATTAGTCCAAGCTGGATGAACTTGGTTGTAAACTTGACGATTCAATGCACGTAACTGAGATGGATCGGTAATTTCTGGAACTGTATTTAAAAGTGCTTCTAAATCTTTAACTGCCGGCTTTCCATTAGTTGTAGGCGTTAGTCTGGGTGTTTCAGCAGCGATGGGTGTTGCAGCAGCTGATGCTGGAGGAGTGATATTGTTTATTGTAGAGCTACTTTGCTCATCTGTTGTTGGCTGAGGTGGACGCAGTTGGGGAGGTGGAATCAAGTTAAAGGCGATCGCAGCGACGGCTAAACTTGATACACCCACAGCAGCAGGTACAGCTTGCCGAACCAAAGCTTGACTAGCACCGCCATAGCGTCTGGTAACTGGTTGTAGTTCTAGAGAAAGTTCAGGTAAAGTTTGAGTATCAGCAAAAAACTGATCCACTGCTTCCACTAAATCGAACAACTGCACCGTATTCAAATCTATTTCAATTGGCGGACGTTTGGAATTGTTAGAGTGATCAAATCCCTCTGGAGTACCTTCGGAATGGATGATTAATCTGTGTCGGTTGCTATCAACTTTCCGAAATTCTACTAGCTCCGATTCCTGATTGTGTGCTTGGGGGTTAGGTACGCTACTTAAAAATTCTTGGGCATACCCACTAACAGCCCTCACCAAACTTTCAAAAAATTCTCGCCCTCCCGTTAGGGGCTGATTATAACCAGATAAATAGCATTCTGCATTTACCAATATTGATAATTCCGGGCGCATTTCCTGGAAGTGTGCAGCCCTAGTGACATCACTTAACCCTTCTAAAAGCAGTGTACAATTAGGTAGACTGTACTTACGTTGAATATTCATTCCACTTCACCGTCAAAAAGACTAATCCAGAATCGCTGCATTCCAGCTGTACCAGTACAAAATAGTAATTGTCCTAACAAATTTATAGCTAGCTCATCTAATTTTTCATCAGAAGTTAATGCTAGTACACCAGAACGTCGGGCATTCATCCGGCTCTTAAAATGCGCTCTAAACCGCTCTAGGTAATTAGATAGACGCAAATTCTGTTCCAATGGAATCTGCTTTTCTTCCATTTGTTGACATATCATTAATAACTGGCGAATGACAACAGTTAAACGCCGCGCTATGTAGCAAGCAATGACTACCAGAGCTTTTGCTTCCATGATAGTTAAGGGACGGCGGATATGCGCTCTCCGTAGCGGGTTAGAGCTACGCATCCGCCATAAATTCACCCTGTCTTTAACAATTCCTTTGAGATCCAACTCTTGAGCAAAACTCAAGATTGCTTCCGAACCACCAAGCTCTAAAGCTTCAATTGCCAATAAAATCAGGTCAATTTGCAACCGTGTTCTCCGAGGACAAGTCTTGGAAGCGATCGCAGGATCTGGCAAAGTGTCCAGAATCGTCGGCAATGAATCTTGAGTTGGACTGTTGAACGGCGTTAAACTTGCTGAGACATTCATTCTATAAATACCTTGTGCGGTTCCAACAGACTAGATAAAACAAATTTAAGATCAGTAGCCAAGACTTGAGCATTAGACTTGTAGCAGTAGCATGACTACCTGATATATACATTACTTAACTCTTTCTACTCAAAGTTTTCCCTATATTGAAATCAAAGTTTTAAAACATAAGTTAATTCACCTCATTTCTGAATGTAATACCTTTTCTAGCTTGGTTTAGATTCTAATTATCGTCAATAAAAGGCGAAGCTTCAGCCTTGACTCCCACTTGAACCCCAGCGTATGACATTATAGTGTACGATTTTTCAGGTATCTCAAATTTGGGGATTAGGAATTAGGGAATTGGGAATTGGGCAGTGGACATTGGGAATTGATCAATAATCAATACTTCTTTTTTCAATACTTACCCCGCTTCTCTTCTCACCCATTCCCCATTCTCCATTCCCCATTCCCCACCCCACTCTCCTTTTTATGGATTTAAAGTCTCTCGTTCGTGACATTCCAGATTTTCCCAAACCCGGAATTTTATTTCGGGATATTACTACATTACTGCGCGATCCACAGGGATTGCGCTATACTATTGACTTTTTAACACAAAAATGCAATGAAGCTGAAATAAAACCAGATTATGTAATTGGTATAGAGTCAAGAGGATTTATTTTTGGCTCACCTCTGGCTTATCAATTAGGGGCTGGTTTTATTCCCATCCGCAAAAGAGGTAAGTTACCAGCAGCAGTTCACTCAATTGAATATGATCTAGAGTATGGTACTGACTGTCTGGAACTGCATCAAGACGCTTTACATGAAAGTAGCCGAGTTTTGATTGTGGACGATTTGATTGCCACAGGTGGAACTGCGAGTGCAACAGCAAAGTTAGTGCAGAAGATTGGCTGCGAATTAGTAGGATTTGGGTTTATTATCGAGCTACGGGACTTAGAAGGGCGTAAATATTTGCCGGATGTGCCGATTATCTCTCTAATTGAATATTAGTCATTAGTCATTGGTCATTGGTCATTAGCAAATGACAAATGACAAAGGACAAAAGACAAAGGACAAAGGACAAATGACATCTACGAGAATTTCCTTGGAGACAGGTCGGGATTGGCTAGTCAGGCTAGTCACGAGCGAAACTTTTATTTATGTGGCAAAGCGGGTATTGCAGGCATTACTGACTCTGTTTTTAGCATCAGCATTGTCGTTTTTCATTATTCAACTCGCTCCAGGGGATTATGTAGATACGCTGCGGCAAAACCCGAAGATATCTCCAGAAAGAATTGAGGAAATTAAGCGGCAGTTTGGTCTTGATAAGTCTTGGCCAGAGCAATTTTGGCTATGGCTATGGCGAATCTTGACAAAAGGAGATTTTGGCACGAGTTTTATTTATCAACGTTCAGTGGCATCGCTGTTGTGGGAAAGAGTACCAGCTACTTTGCTATTAGCGATCGCATCTTTAATTGTCACATGGGCGATCGCCATCCCTCTAGGGATTTTTGCTGCTGTTAACCAAAATAAGCTATCAGACAGACTTTTACAGGTGATTAGCTACGCCGGACAAGGCTTTCCCAGTTTCATCACTGCCTTGGCACTGCTGGTTTTAGCCCAAATTACCTCGCCGTTATTCCCAGTGGGTAGTATGACTAGCATCAATCACTCAGAACTAACGTGGTTTGGCAAAATCTTAGATGTCGGCTGGCACATGATTTTACCTACGATCGCCCTCTCAATTACTAGTTTTGCTGGTTTACAACGCATCACTCGCGGCGAATTATTGGATGTGCTGCGTCAAGATTATATCCAAACGGCTCGCGCCAAAGGTCTGCCAGAAAACCGCGTCATCTACGTTCATGCACTGCGTAACGCCGTAAATCCCTTGATTACCTTATTGGGTTTTGAATTAGCTGGTTTATTAAACGGTGCTTTCATTGCCGAATTTTTCTTCAATTGGCCCGGTTTAGGGAGGTTGACTTTACAGGCTTTACAAGCTCAAGATTTATATTTATTAATGGCAAGCTTGGTAATGGGCGCAGTGTTGCTAATTGCTGGTAATTTAATCGCCGATTTGATGTTAAAAGCTGCCGATCCACGCATTCGGCTAGAAAATCTTAATTAGTCGTTTGTCATTTGTCATTTGTCATTTGTCATTTGTTATTTGTCATTGGTTTAATTCCACCTCCCCATCCCGATCTCCATGTTGTCTGAAGTCTATTACTTGGTACGTTCAAAAACTGACGGTAATTATCTCATAGCTCGTCCTGATACCGAAACATCGGGTTATTTATTGCTGTTTCAAGAAAACTTTGATGCCCTTAGCTATCTCAACGCCCATGCAGCAGAAGTGGCAAATCGCTTTTCTGTGGAATCTATTCCCCGTACACAGTTAGGAAACTTGCTCAAACGCTGGGGTTTTAGCGGTGTGGGTATTGTGACTGACCCGTTATTGCCCAAGGTTGAGTTTTTGCAGCACAGTTAAGCCAATTATTTAAACTTGTATTAAGTAAATAAGGATGCGATCGCACAACTAAAATCAGGCAATATGGGTGAGTTCAACTCATCACCATTGAACAACGTAGCAACTAACTTTAAACCCGCTTGTTCACGTCGATAAACTTCCACCTGTTGGTTGCGCCAATCTACAATCCAATATTCCCTAACACCTCTTGCTGAGTAAAGCTTTAATTTAAGTTCCCTATCTCGCTTTTCATTCTCAATACCAGCAGACAGCACTTCTACAACCAGTTCTGGCGCACCAATCAAATGCCCCCCTTGGTCTAAAAGTAAGGGCAATCTCTCATTGCTAGCCCAGACAACATCGGGAATAACATTATCATTATCGCCAAAAATTATGCCTGGAGCCATCACAACTTCTCCCAGACCAGCAGTCTGTGACCAATTATCTAAAGAAGTACAAATTCTCCCACAAGTTTTTTGATGTTTCCAATGAAGCGGTCTAGTAATAAACAGTTCTCCGTCAATAATTTCATAACGGTTCCCGTTATCTGGAAACAATTCTAAATCGGCGGTAGTCCAGCGCACTCTTTCAAATATTGGCTGGTTCATAGACCATTTTTATTTAGGTGATTTACCTATTTTATCTTGAGTGAGGATGGGGCATTGGGATTAGGGGAGAGGTGACAGGTGATAAAGAATAATCTGTACCCTGTAACCTGTACCCTATTCCTTTCTTCAATTCCTACACCACGACCTTTTCTAAACTGAGCTTAGAACGCTTCACTTGCTCAGGAATCGCCACGGGATAATCTCCAGTAAAGCAAGCAGAGCAGAAACTATTGGTGTCTTCTCGTGTCGCTTCTAGCATTCCTTCCCAACTGAGATAGGCGAGGCTGTCTACTTCCAGTTGCTTGGCAATTTCCGCTACTGACTTGGTAGCAGCAATCAGCTGATCCTGAGAATCGGTATCGATACCATAGAAGCAGGGGTGAGTTACAGGCGGGGAGGAGATTCGCATGTGTACTTCTATTGCACCCGCTTCCCGCAAAGTTTTAACCAATTTACGGCTGGTAGTACCCCGCACAATCGAGTCATCAACAATAATTACTCGTTTACCCGCCAGCACATCTTTAAGCGGGTTAAGTTTCATCCGAATACCTGACTCGCGCATGGTTTGAGTTGGCTGAATAAAGGTTCGTCCAACATAGCGGTTTTTAATCAGTCCTTCAGCGTAAGCTACACCAGAAGCTTGAGAAAATCCGATCGCAGCAGGGATACCAGAATCAGGAACACCAAAGACAATATCGGCATCGACACAAGATTCTTTAGCTAGTTGATGTCCTAAACGCATCCGATAGCTGTACAAACTCTCGTTGTGCATGATGCTATCAGGGCGGGCAAAGTAAATCATCTCGAAGATACACAATTTCCTTTGGGGCTGTTGACTCCAATGATAGGAAGCTAAACCTTCTTCAGTAATCCAAACTAATTCGCCTGGTTCTACATCTCGCAGGTATTCGGCTCCAATAATGTCTAAACCGCAAGTCTCGGATGCCAAAACGTAACGAACTGGATTACCTGCTAAAGTCCCAATTACTAGGGGACGAATGCCATTGGTATCACGGACACCCATAACACCGTTAGGAGTGCCAATAACTAAACTAAAGGCTCCTTGGCAACGATGAAATGCTTGAATTGAACCTTCTAGCCAATCTGCACCAGCATTGATGGCTTCTGCGATCGCAAAAGCAATCATTTCTGAGTCTGTTGTGGTGACTAAGTTGTATTTTTTCTCAAGCAACTCTTGACGTAGTTGCACTGTATTGACTAAATTACCATTGTGTGCAAGAGCTAATGAACCTAAGCGAGTTTCCAAGACTGCGGGTTGGGCATTAACTTTGCGGCTAGAACCTGTGGTGGAATAACGAGTATGACCAACAGCAAGGCTACCAGGCAATTGATCCAAGATGGTTTCATTAAAAACTTGAGATACCAAGCCCATATCTTTGTGGAGATGGACTTTTGTACCTTCAAAGGTGGCAATCCCAGCTGATTCTTGACCCCGATGCTGGAGGGCGTACAATCCAAAGTAGGTCAGTTTAGCAACGTTTTCTCCTGGTGCGTAGATGCCAAAAACACCACAAGCTTCTTCTGGCTTGTCAGGCTGATTTTCATGACTATTGATTGGGTTGTTGGTAGGGTCGGGGTATTCATCCGAAGTGACAGAATGAATAGAGATCATGCTAGCTTTGCTCCTGGTGGGGGGGGTCAAGTCACTGGGATTATGTCTATAGATAGGTGTTGATTTCTTAATAAATCTTTAACCATCTATTAAAACAGTACCGTAAATATGCCCAGAGACGCTAATAGTTCTGAGTAATTAGTGCCGATTTCTGAGTGAAGTCTAAATACTCAGGACTCAGAAATAGTGGTTTGGTTGGCGATACGCCTAGCGATTGCATGGAAATAGCGATCGTTCATATCTTCGATCCTAACTTTGATTAAGGTTTGGTTATCAGTGGTGACAACCCCCAAACCTGTGTGGGAATTATCGACTATACCGAGTTTTTGCCATTCTTGACCCAGATGTTCCTGTAAGTATGATTCCCAAATTTCTTGTTGTTCTGATGCTACAGAGACTAAAATTCTGGCACCACCTTCGGCAAACAGTACCTCATCAATACGGTTTAACTGCGTTGTTGGTATTTCTAAATTGATTTGGGCACCAAGGTTGCCAGCAATACAACATTCGGCAAGTGCGATCGCCACTCCCCCTTCAGCAGAATCATGGGCTGAACGTATCCAACCATTACGGATTCCTTCCCGACAAACTTTTTGGACGCGGCGTTCCAAGTCAAAATCTACCCGTGGCGGTTTTCCGGCAACAGTATTGTGGATAGTAGCTAAATACTCAGATGCTCCCAAACTGATTTTGGATGCTAGAGGCAATCCGAGAAGATAAATCACATCGCCGGATGCTTGCCAACCTTGTCCACAAATTTTGGTGATATCGGGAATCAAGCCCACCATCCCTACCACAGGAGTGGGATAAATAGGTTGTGGAATACCTTGAGAATCGAGGGTTTCATTGTATAAAGAAACATTTCCGCCTGTGACTGGTGTCGCCAATTCTCGGCAACCTTCCGCCAAACCGCGACAAGCTTCTGCCAATTGCCAGTAACCAATTGGTTTTTCTGGAGAGCCAAAATTTAGGTTATCCGTCACCGCCAGAGGTTCTGCACCCACACAGCTAAGATTGCGTGCAGCTTCTGCCACCACTGCCTTAGCTCCCTCGTAGGGGTCAAGATAAACATAACGAGGATTGCAATCTACTGTTGCCGCAACACCGCGTTGGGCATTGAGGGTTTCCTTGTCTCCTTGTCCTCCTTGTCCCCTTGTCCCCTTGTCCTCTTCAAGGGGGCGCAACCGGATCACAGCCGCATCAGCACCACCTGGCAGTATGACTGTATTATTCTGTACTTGATGGTCATACTGACGATATACCCAGTTTTTAGATGCGATCGTGGGTGTATCGAGCAAAGTTAACAGAATATCATTCCAACTTTGCACACCTCCTTGGAGTTCTATGCCAACAGTTGTGCAAGCAGGTAAAGAATCAGGAGTCCATTCCCAAGCTTGACGAGCATATTCTGGCGGTTCTGCCAGCAATTCACGGTTATATAGTGGGGTGTTTTCCGCCAAAGCCTCGGCGGGAATTTCTGCTGCTACTCCACCCTGAAAAAGAATCCGCACAATGGGTTCAGCGATGACAGTACCAGCGACAACGGCTTGAAGTCCCCAACGATGGAAAATGTCGATTAATTCTTGCTCACGCCCTTTATGGGCAACAAACAGCATTCGTTCTTGAGATTCCGAAAGCAGATATTCATAAGGAACCATCCCCGTTTCTCTGGCGGGAATTTTGTCTAAATCTAGTTCAATTCCTACTCCACCTTTTGCCGCCATCTCTGAAGTAGAACACGTGATTCCAGCTGCTCCCATATCTTGGGCGGCGACAACTGCACCCGTTTTAAACGCTTCTAGACAAGCTTCAATTAACGACTTTTCCAAAAATGGATCGCCTACTTGCACAGCGGGGCGATCGTCTATTGACTGATCGCTCAATTCTGCACTGGCAAAACTTGCGCCTCCCATACCATCGCGTCCAGTGGTAGAACCAACATACAGCACGGGGTTTCCTAAGCCAGATGCCCCAGATTTAACGATTTCCTGGGTTTCCATTAATCCTAGTGCCATAACATTCACTAAGGGATTACCAGAATAAGCTGGGTCAAAGTAAACTTCGCCGCCAACGGTGGGTACTCCTACACAATTACCATAGTGTGAAATCCCAGCCACCACACCTTGAAACAACCTTTGAGTTTTGGCATCTTCTAGAGAACCGAAACGCAGGGAATTTAATAGAGCAATGGGACGCGCACCCATTGTAAAAATATCTCTAAGAATACCGCCTACTCCTGTTGCTGCACCTTGAAATGGTTCAACAGCTGATGGGTGGTTGTGAGATTCAATCTTAAAAGCTAGTTGGAGTCCGTCACCCAAATCTACAACACCAGCATTTTCACCAGGCCCTACGAGGATGCGGGGCCCCTCAGTCGGAAATTGTTTGAGTAGAGGCCGAGAATTTTTGTAACAGCAATGCTCTGACCACATTACCCCGAACATTCCCAGTTCAGCTTTGTTGGGATGACGGCCTAACCGACGGACAATTTCTGCGTATTCTTCTGGTTTAAGACCTTCAGCAGCGATTTCTTGAGGGGAAAAAAAAGCAGGAGATGTGGCGGTCATGGAAATTATGCACCAATTGTACAGAGCATTATTCTACCGATTTACTTGCCCTGTAGGTAGGTGCATTCATTAGCATAATTTATAACTATATGACGCTAAAGATTTAAAATAAATAAACAAATTTACTTAAAGATACATATTTTTGTACACCTATAGATAGATTGTATTCAACGCTGAATTACTGGTAAATGTACCGATAAAAGTGAAGTAATAAAATTTTATTCCCTTGTAATATACATTAGGTCATTTCCAGATTATAGAAATGGCTATCAGCCTGTCAGATGCTCCACTAGTTGAATGCAGAAAAAATTCATAGGATGCGATCGCAAGTTTTAATGTCCTGCAATTTAAATTATCTCGTTGGCATTTCATTCGCCTGAAGTCACTCATACAACAGCAAACTCAATCACTGAGTGGCTTTTGAAGAAAGGATTCTGGGAATTTTTTTGAGAAACTACTCATTCCAATTAGTAAATTGACCGCACTAAAATCTAATAGCGAGGATTTTGATCATGCCTAGAGTTACTGTTCCACCCAATTTCATCGGCACCCTCGGTTCTGATGCTCTGATCGGAGAACAGTTAAATGCAGCTCCAGCAATAGGTATTGATATTTTAACTGGAGGTTTCATTTGTACGCGCTCAGGGAATGACACCGTTCAGGGCAAAGGTGCTGGTCGCATCGGCGACATCGACGGCTCCATTGAGGGTGGGAATGCCATTGACATCGCTAACCGTGGCAGTCTGAATACAGGAAATGGAAAAGACGCGATCGCCGACATCGGTAACGGTGGCAACGGCAACACTGATACCAGCACCGGTAATGCTCTAGGTGCTGGGAATGACTACTTGAAAGGATTTGGTGCTGCAACTGTTGATGGCGGAGATGGTTTTGACACCCTCGATCTCAGCGCTTTCAATCGCTCTCAACTCTTTGTATCTGGGGTTATTTCGGGCAATACCCTTAATGCCAATATCACTTTCAACAGCAATGGAAACTCCATTATCTTGTCTACGACAGGCTTTGAGAAATTTATCTTTGCAGATAGCTCTTTCTGCTACGGCAGTTTGGCAAACGGGGCATAGGTTTGTGAATTCCTCCGTCTCGTGTTTTACCTTGTAAGTGTCTAATCGGTGTTATTTGCTCTTAAGCTGGAAAATTTTCTACTAGCGTATATATTCTTAGTTCCAAATTTGCATAGATTTACTGCAACTCAGAGATTATTCGGGTGTATGCAGTTTATCTGTAACAATCAAGTGACGAGAATCACACATATCTATGATTATGATCGTCTCTCTGCGATCGCTAACTAGGCATAATTAATGACAACTGAACTCTAGCCGAGTCATTAATAGGGAACACACTTAATTGCCGACAGCCTTAACTAAGGACTGTCGGTTTTTTATGTCTGTATATCCTTCAGCCTTTGAGAAATGCCCCATAACTATCACTTAAATAAATTTCCCCACAACTGGTTGGTAACTTGACAGATATTTTGCCACAGCCACTACCAATTGTGGGGAGGGTATGATCAAATTCGGTATCTTATCCCTATCGAGTGCTAATATCTTGCACTCACTCTACTAGATTGGAAGTATACTCCTAAAACCAACACACACTTTGTATTAAGACATCGCTTGAATGATGTAATCAAAGTAGGGTGCTGCTTCAGCAGCATCTTCTGCACTCAATAAGCCAAGGGAAGCTGTTTTGAGGGAATTGATCGCTTCTACCATTCCAGGCACGGGAACGCCCAATGAATTGTACATTTCCCGCACACCAATCAAACCGATTTTTTCAATCGGCTCTTTGTCGCCAGCAAGCACACCATAAGTAATTAGACGTAAGTACCAGCCAAAGTCACGGATACATAGAGAGCGTTGACGTTCTCCGTAAGCATTACCTCCGGGGGAGATAAAGTCAGGACGCTTCTGCCAAAGTTGTTTGGTTGCTTCCTGAACTATCTTTTTTTCGTTTTCGGCTAAGGTAGCTGCAATCCGCGTCCGTTGTACGCCGGTTTGCAAAAAGTCTTTGATATTTTTAAGTTCGCCACTGCTGGGATAACGCAGTTCGTCGTCGGCTTTGAGAATAACTTGGCTAATTACAGTCATGATGATTGAAATCACCTGAAATATTATCTGTTAGTTTAGCGAGTCGGAGGTACACAAGTGAAGAGATAGGAGCTACTTATGTATTGAATTGAAACTTTTGGGGAATTGGGAGTGGGGTGTGAGAGAGCAGGGGGAGCAGGGGAGGCATGGGGAGAAGAACTATTGATTATTGACCTATGCCCAATGCCCAATGCCTCATGCCCAATAACAAATGACAAATGACAAATGACTAAAATAATTTGGCAACAGGGTGAATTAATTGAAGTGACGATCGCTAACCTGAGTGATACAGGTGATGGGGTGGGACGCGCTGATGAGCGTGTAGTTTTTGTCCCAGATACTGTACCGGGCGATCGCGCCATTATCCGCTTGGTTCATGTTAAACCAAAATACGCCCACGGGAAGCTCCAGGAGCTATTAGAGCCATCCTCACACCGTATAAGACCCAATTGTATTGTGGCGGACAAATGCGGTGGTTGCCAGTGGCAGCATATTAATTATGACTACCAGCTAGTAGCCAAGCAAAATCAAGTTATCCAAGCTTTAGAGCGCATTGGCGGTTTTGTCCAACCACCGGTAAATCCGGTACTCGCCGCCCCTTCTGCTTTGGGCTACCGTAATAAATCTACATATCCTTTGGGTACATCGGCAACAGGGCAGGTACAAGCTGGTTACTACCAAAAAGGTAGTCACCAATTAATTAATTTAAATCAATGTCCAGTTCAAGATGCGCGATTAAATCCCTTACTTGCCGAAGTTAAGCAAGATATTCAACGACAAGGTTGGCAAATTTATGACGAACAGCGTCATCAGGGAAAAATTCGCCATCTGGGTTTACGCATTGGCCGACACACTGGAGAAATGTTGTTGACTTTGGTGGTGAAAGATTGGAATTTATCAGGAATTGAAACTCAAGCCCAGGAATGGTTAAAGCGTTATCCGCAGTTAGTGGGAGTATCGCTCAATCGCAATGGCGATCGCACAAATGCTATATTTGGATTAGAAACTCGTTGCATCGCTGGAGTCCCTCACCTGCGTGAAAACTTTGCTGGACTGGAATTTCAAGTACGCCCAGATACATTTTTCCAAGTGTATACAGAAACAGCAGAGGCACTATTGCAGATAATTCAATCAGAACTCAATCTTCAAGGGCATGAGTTGCTAGTTGATGCCTACTGTGGTATTGGGACTTTAACTTTACCCCTCGCCAAAAAAGTTCGTATTGCTACAGGATTAGAAGTGCAACCAGCAGCAGTAGAACAAGCTATTTTGAATGCCCACCGTAACGGAATTGATAATGTGACTTTCATTGTCGGGGCAGTAGAGAAATTGCTTCCCAAAATGGGCACAATACCAGAAGTAGTAATACTCGATCCGCCACGTAAGGGGTGCGATCGCGCTGTCATCGACACTTTACGGCAACTGAAACCATCTCGGATAGTTTACGTCAGCTGTAAGATATCTACCCTCGCCCGTGACCTGAAATTGCTTTGTGAAGATGGGCAATATACCATCACACGGGTACAACCTGCTGATTTTTTTCCTCAAACTGCTCATGTTGAAGCTGCCGCATTTCTTGTGCTATCACATTTGCACAAGGATAGTAATTCCTTTACAAAAACTGAAATTTGAAAATTTTAGTCTAGTGCATACTAAAGATGCTAAAATTGAATTAAGCTGAAAATAAAAATTCCTTTTCGTTTAAATAAATTCAAGTTGCATAGGTTCTTATAAATATGAATTGGATTGTGTGAATGACAAATCGGCAATTAACTAGAGTATCCCAATACTCGGTCAAATTACTAGCATCTTTTTAAGTTGCTAACATCATTATCAAAACTATTGCAGCCGTTATATATCCAAACAATCTCAACTCATACTATAGGGCTAATGCTCCCTAGCATTTTCAAAATTTAGTTTTAAAGACGCAAGTTTGAAGGCAGCATGACCACCTCAAGTTTTATCAGGGTGCCTGTAATAGCAAACTGATGTCTAGCTAACTGAAAGCTATGGGGTTTCTCTTGTGATTACAATTTCACTCCGTCCAGTTGCACGTTATTGGGGCACTATTAGTTTTGCCTCAACTCTCTACCTTTGTCCAATCTTAGATTTACTATTGGCAGAAATTCCAGCCAAATTACAAGCAGAACTGCGGCTAGGACTTCAAGAAGCCCTAGTAAATGCAGCTAAACATGGCAATAATCTTGACCCAAGTAAAACAGTTGTAGTCCGTTTTTCCTTAATTGATAATCAATATTGGTGGATAATATCAGATCAGGGTAGTGGCTTTACTCCTTCATCTACTATTGAAGAAGAGCCAACAGACTATTTACCACCAGATGAATCAGAAAGTGGTCGTGGTTTATGTCTTCTCCACCAAATTTTTGATCAGGTAGAGTGGAACCGCAAAGGCACAGAATTAAGGCTTTGTAAACAAATGGAAACTCGCCGGGGACTATCTCTGCGGCGATAATAGGGGAGTGGGGAAAGTTATTATTTTTTTGATTTTTTTATTCCCTACTCCCTACTCCCTACTCCCTACTTACCGTGAGTCGGACAGGGAGGGGCGGAGATGGAGCGATCTAGCCAACCAATTGCCTGTTCTAATCTAGCTTGAGCTTCTTGTGGCTGATTCTTTAAAAGATACACAATTGCTGCTGCCACTTGTTCATTAGCGCGAGAATTGCGGTTAGACTTGAGGCGATGCCAATCGTTAGGGGAAATACTCAGTCTTTCCATGAGGGCTTGAGCTAATTCCAGAGTACTAAGTTCATTCAGTTGACTGGTTTTCGGCAGCTGGGTAGATTGGGACATAATTATGAGTGCTGAGTGCTGAGTATTGAGTGCTGAGTCAAAACTCATAGTTTTAATTTTGACTATTGGCAGACTCGCCTTTAATCTTAGTTTACTACTTGTACATGAAGCCGCCAAAACAATCACAGCCGTCAGCAGAAAATTCTGAACCAGATTTTGAACAAGAATTAGAGGAAGTAGAGCGATCGCTCCTATCCTTAAAAGAGCGTTACGATCAAGTGCAACGCGATCGCCAACAACAGGCACAATGGCAACAGCGCCAGGATCAACTAAAGCACAATAAATCTCAGACACCAGAAATCAAAGCCGAGTTACGGCAAATTCAACAGCAGTTGGAAAGGCTAGAAGTGAACTTAGAAAGCCAGTTATTTTCTTGGCGTAGCCTGAAAAAACCTTTCTGGCAAGTCGTCCGCTTTGGTGGAATGGGCGTTATCATAGGCTGGATATTAAAGTCTTATGCTGGATAAATCCAATTTTGGATTTTAGATTTTGGATTGGGTTAAATAGTTAAGATTCTTTAATATTTTTACTTACTAAATTGATGAAATATAAGTTGTAAGATATGGCAAATCGACGGATTGCAGAAATATTGCGAAGTGGCCAACCTGATGAGTCCCTCCAAGTTCAAGGCTGGGTGCGAACGAAGCGCGAGTCCAAAGGGTTTGCTTTTATTGAAGTCAATGACGGCTCATCACTAGCTAATTTGCAAGTCGTCATCAATCAGGATTTGCCAGACTATGAAGCTATATTGAAAAAGCTGAATACGGGTGCTGCTGTTGAGGCTACAGGGGTACTGGTGGCTTCTCTGGGTAAAGGACAGCGAATTGAGTTGAAAGCCGAGTCCGTGAAAGTTTACGGAGAAGCTGATCCCGATACATATCCCCTGCAAAAGAAACGCCATTCCTTTGAGTTTCTGCGAAGCATTGGACATTTGCGATCGCGTACTAATTCTTTTGGTGCAGTTTTCCGCGTCAGAAATGCTTGTTCGGCAGCAATTCACCAATTCTTCCAAGAAAGAGGCTTTTTGTGGGTACACACACCCATCATCACCGCTAGCGACTGTGAAGGCGCAGGTGAACTGTTTAGCGTTACCAGTTTGGATTTAAAGAATATTCCCCGCACAGAAAACCAAGCAGTAGATTACAGCCAAGACTTTTTTGCGAAACCCACATATTTAACAGTTAGCGGCCAGTTGGAAGCGGAAGTGATGGCGATGGCGTTTAGTAACGTCTATACTTTTGGCCCTACCTTCCGTGCAGAAAATTCCAACACCTCCCGCCACCTAGCAGAATTTTGGATGGTTGAGCCGGAAATGGCTTTCTGTGACTTAGAAGGCGATATGGATTTAGCTGAGGCGTTTCTGAAACACATTTTTCAATATGTGTTGGAAACTTGCCCAGAAGATATGGAATTTTTCAATGAACGCATTGATAAATCTGTGTTGACAACAGCCGAAAATATTATTAATAATCAGTTTGAACGTTTAACTTATACAGAAGCCATCAAAGTTTTAGAAAAAGCTGATGTTAAATTTGAATATCCTGTGAGTTGGGGTTTAGATTTACAATCAGAACACGAACGTTACTTGGCTGAACAACAGTTTAAAAAGCCAGTAATTGTTACAGATTATCCAGCCCAAATCAAAGCATTTTATATGCGTTTAAACGACGATGAAAAAACCGTCCGCGCAATGGATATTCTCGCACCCAAAATTGGCGAGATTGTCGGTGGCTCCCAGCGTGAAGAACGCCTAGAGGTTTTAGAACGCCGCGTGTTAGCGCAAGGATTAAAGCCAGAAGATTTGTGGTGGTATCTTGATTTACGTCGTTATGGGACTGTTCCCCACGCTGGTTTCGGACTGGGTTTTGAACGACTCGTGCAATTTATGACGGGTATGGGAAATATCCGCGATGTCATTCCTTTTCCGCGTACACCACAAAGTGCTGAGTTTTAGTTTAAATGGTAGACCTGGCTATTTATAATCCAATACAGTTCAGATAAGACCAAAACACTTGTAGAGATGGCGATTTATCGCGTCTCAAAACCCCCGATTTTGTACAAGTAGCGCTTTGAACCGTATTGATTTATAACCGCCAGGTTTTTAAATTTTGGGGATCAACAAAAATCCAGTTAAAAACATTTATCATCAACCTACAAGACCAAAAAATTGGTAAAATCCGGCAAAATGCCAGAATGTCAGGACGAGTAGTTTTGGATGAAAAAACCTTTACCTTAAAAGATGAAGTTGTAGTGGAGAAAATTAAGCGATCGCTCCTAGTTTGGAGAGTTCCTCCATCTACAACTGGCAAAGTTGTCTTAACCTTGCGGATTCACATTTAACTTGTAGATACGGGCAATTTCGCCTCTCTATCAATTGTTAGATGTGTTAGGCGTTTTAACCTGACGTGCCATGTCTAGGTAAGCACTCATATTCGCACCTGGACGGCGACGACCATTAGAGCTAGTAGTCGAAGGAGCAAGATATTTTGGTGCAAAGGTGGTTTCAGCCGGTGTTTTTGGGCTAACGGTAGCTGCTGCTTTAGCGGGTTCAGCTTTGACAGCTTTACCATTCTGAGATGCTTCTACTTTGGTCTTTGTCGCAGTTGTGGTTGCTTTAGCAGTTTGAGGTTCAGGGCTTTTGGCAGCCGGAGATACTGCTGGTGCCGCAGCCTTTTTACCGTTTGATGCTGCTGGTTTCGATTGACTGGTTGCTTCATCCAGTTCTAAGAAGTAACCATTGCTTTGTTTTTTACCAGGTAACAACCCAGTCACGAAACCAAGAATCCCAGTCACGAAACCGAGAATCCCTGAAATTAACTTTTTGATAAAATCCATTACAATTACTCCTGCCTTGTATATTTTGAACTCGACCGTAATTGTTAAAAATTACGAAAAAATGTAACATTTTCTGCTTTGGTGTCAACTCGTTCTGGTGACAACCATTATAGATTTGTGCTTAATCAACATTGTAGTAAAACTATAGGGCAAATGTTCTTTATGCAAGCACTTGCGACCTTCATACACCGAGAACTAATTATTAAATTTTACTGTAACGAAGAGCAAGATTCTGAAAGCAAGCTTTATAAAAATTAACACTTCTTCGTTTGAAAATTATTGATTGGAAAAAAGCAAGGGGTTTACTTTTAACCACTGGGAGGAGTGTCATAGATTGTTCGCAGATAGCAAAAGCACTCAGTTACATTTTGTACAGACTTCATTCAACTAGATTTGAGAGATGAATACTGAAAATCAGCAGCGCAATCCTGTGTTACTGGTACACGGCATTGACGATACGGGGTTAGTTTTCTATAAAATGGCAGGTTACTTAGGATTACAGGGGTGGTCTGTATATTCTTTGGATCTGCTTCCTAATAATGGTGATGTGGGCCTTGATAAATTGGCAAAGCAGGTAGCCGATTATGTTACAGCCACCTTTGCACCAGAACAAGGGCTAGATTTAATAGGCTTTAGTATGGGAGGAATTGTCAGCCGTTACTATATTCAGCGACTAGGAGGAATTAACCGCATTCAGAGATTTATTACGATCTCTTCACCTCATCATGGAACTGTTGTTGCTTATGGTTCTCAGCGTCCTGGCTGCGTACAAATGCGCCCCGACAGCATTTTTCTCAAGGATTTAAATTCTGATGCTGTAATATTGGAGCAATTAGATTTTACTTCGATCTGGACACCTTATGATTTGATGATTGTGCCAGCGAATAGTTCACAAATGCCCGTAGGAAGCGAAGTAATAATACCAGTTGCCCTACACCCTTGGATGCTAACAGACCCAAGGAGTTTAGCAGCAGTAAAAGCAGCTTTAACAAAACCTATTAAGCTGCCCTTTCTGAAAAAAGCATCCAGTTAGTAGCCAAGATACTTACCACCCTGAATCTATTCTATTCATCTTTAAATTACGAATTACTTAAGTCCTATCCCCAATTTGCGTATGTTCGTAACTCCCAAAAATCGCCTCTGGGTGACGATAATACTTGAATTCCATAAGGTTATAAAAAGGATCTTCTAAAAAGAAAGTGCGATGTTCAAGAGGAGAACCAACAAAGCGATTTTTGGTTTCTTCACGAAAAAGTAGCTGTTGTTGTTGTGCCCTTTCTAGTAAGTTTTGCCAGTCACGTTCTTGGGTAAAAATTAGTCCAAAGTGTCTGGGATATATACTGTGTTGCGGTATCAAGGGTTCTTTGGTTATATGAGCTACTAGTTGATGACCATAGAGATTTAGAATCAGCGCGTGATGGTTTTCACGACCAGGAATACAGCCCAAGCCATCCACATAATATGCTTTTGTTTGGGCAATGTCAGTCACAGGGAAAGCAAGATGGAATATAGTTTGGCTCATAGCTTCGGGGAAAGATATTAGTAGTTAATGCTATCTACAATTTATTCTGTTAAGTTTTGATTGTCGTCAACTTGAACACAGTTTTAGCTGACAATAATTTATATCCTTGATCTTTATAACTAAAACTAGGGACTGACTACCATTCAGTCACTGCAACTTGTGGCTAAAGACTTCGCCCTACATTTACATAATTTACACTTAATTTTTTAGGTGACTCCTTTCTCTTGTGCAGGTATATTAATTAATGTTTGCCTGAGCAGACACTCAGTAACGGAGATTTCAAAGCTGACACCTTTATGATAGATGGTGTGTTGAGAACTTAATGCACCATAATAAAGTGCTTTGGATCAGTTACTAGAAGAGTCCACCTAACTAAACAAAAATTTTGCATTTTATTTAATCCACCTTCTTTAATAAATATTGCAGTGTATATATAAGACGTTGTTTGTAGTTTTACACTCAGCTTTGAGGGTGATGGAATGCAATTTAGTTAACAATACAAACATATTACTTTAACTGGAGAGGTTTCAGGAACTAAGCACTAAGCATGACAAATTCGTTATTCTGTTCATGTTAAGACAAAATTACTCATGATTAATTGCTGATGTCATCCTTAATTGGTTCTGTTAATCCCTGGTTGGTGGCAGTAGTATTAAACACAATTCTATTGGGTTTAGCTTGGATTGCCCCGAAAAAGCTACTTACGCCTGCTGGATCATTTCATGCGTGGTTTCTGGCCATCCTAATTTGGGTAACTTTAGGCTGGCAAGGATATACAGTAGTAATGTTCTATTTTCTGGTTGGTTCTGGTGTTACCCGCATCGGTATGGCACAGAAAGAGGCTGAAGGAATTGCCGAAAAGCGCTCTGGGGCAAGGGGCCCGGAGAATGTCTGGGGTTCAGCTTTGACCGGGGCGTTGTGTGCCTTGGGAGTAGGGATAATAAATTCGGGATTTCTTGTACCTAGTTCTCAATACTTCGACTTTGCTCAGTACAAGTCTTTAGTTCCCAATACTTCGGCAACGCTCAGTACAAGTCTCCAGTCTCTATTATTACTAGGCTATGTAGCAAGTTTCAGTACCAAACTAGCTGACACTACTGCAAGTGAAGTTGGTAAAGCGTATGGTAAAAGCACCTTTCTAATTACCACACTCAAACCAGTGCCTCGCGGTACAGAAGGAGCGGTCAGCTTGGAAGGGACTTTAGCTGGTATTGTGGCTTCTGTAGCGATCGCATTTGTTGGTTGGGGAGTTGGTTTAATCGATCTATTAGGAGTCGCTTGGTGTGTACTGGCGGCATTTATTGCCACTAACATAGAAAGTGTGATTGGGGCAACACTGCAATCTAAGTATACTTGGCTGACTAATGAAGTAGTAAATATTTTTAATACATTAATCGGTGCGATCGCGGCTGTGCTACTTTCCTGGACATGGGTAAATATCATTAAGTAGATTGAGCATTGGGAATTGGGAATTGGGTAAAACCGTTCCTCTTCTCCCAGTTCTGAGTAAAGAAGTGAGATTTTCCACCCAGCACTAAGCATGGTCTAAAGGCCCTGCTACTGCTAACAGCACTCAATACCCAATACTCATGAGGGACAGTGGTAGAAAATAAGCAATCTGCTTTACTACTGCACTACCGATGATATTTTCAATCCTGTTTTGTCCCCGCTAGACTGTAAACATAATCATGGAAAATTATTGTATTGAGTAGCTATATAATTTTTTGACCGTTTAGATGTAATTAGTTCATGGAATCTTTATCATTGTTATTTATCAACGACCAGATGATCTCTATATGATTTAATTTAAAAGTCCTATAAGTGTTTAACCATTTTCACATAATTAATTCATGGAATCTTTATCATTTTTGACAATTAATGACCAAATAATTTCTATTGAGGAAGCTGTAAAGTACCTGCAAGCCTCTGGAAAATTGGGGCAGTTCATTGGGGATATTCTCCGCCAGCACGTAATTGAGCAAGAAATCCGAACACGAGACGATATTGAAATTGGTACAGCAATAACCGAACAATCCATTATTGACTTTAGACTTAAAAATCAACTGACTGATCCCCAAAGTTTTCAAGAATGGTTAAAGAGCAATAACACAGATTACGCCGCATTTCATACATCAGTTACTTTTGGTTACAAGTTAGAAAAGCTGAAAGCTGTAGTCACGGAAGGAAAAATCCAAGAATATTTTATTGAACGCAAAATTTTTTTGGATCGGGTGGTACTTTCTCGGATAGTTGTTAATAATCGAGAATTGGCAGACGAACTACAAACCCAAATTGAAGAAGGAGGTAGTTTTGAACAACTAGCTAAAGAGTATTCTCTTTCAGATGACCGAATTGTGAACGGCATGATGGGAATAGTCAGCCGAGGAAGTATGCCGGATATATTACGGGCAGCTATTGATGTGGCAAGTCCTGGACAATTAATAGGACCAATAGAAATCGTTGGCAAAGACTCTCCCCAAGGAGAAGGACCTTATGGTTTGTTTCGAGTAGAACAATTTCTGCCAGCGTCTTTAGAAGATACTCAACTCAAGCAAGCACTACAAAATGAGTTATTTGAGAAATGGCTAGCAGAGAAAATTCAAAAACTGACAGTCAAGCTACAAGTGAGTTAAAAATTCTGGATAATGAATCTTTACGATTAAAAGTGCTAGCTTCTTTGCCTTGGAATCAGCCGCCGCTATGTTGGCTGACTCCCGAACAACAATCCCAATTGGAAAATGAGTGTCAAACTCGTCAGTATCGTTTGGGAGAAAAAATTTGGTCTAATGATGTCGGTCGTTACCAATTCTTAATTGTGGCTGGAAAAGTTCGCTTACGAGAAGAGGGAGTTGGCAAACCTTTGGCAGCCCTAGAAGTGGGGGATTGGTTTGGTGATTTACAAAAGTTGTCTGCGGATTTTAAAGCTGTAGCTGCTAGCAAAGAAGTAATAGTAGTGTGTTGGGATACAGCCCTGTGGACAGAATTTTCTAACCCCCAAATTCAGGAATTTTGGCAAGTCTTACCAGTGGATATGGAGGGAGAAAGAGAGACATTTTCCTTCTCTTCCAATCCTTCAGTAAGATCAGTCTCAGATGGGACTTCCAGCCCTCACAGTCTCCAACCCCAAAAACGACTCCCAGCCGCGAATTTAATCATCTCAAATTATCCATTTGTTGCTAGCTGGAATACTGCGGCTGCTTGTTTAACAATGGTGGCGCAACAGCTAGAAAACTCTGTGCAACTGGAATGGGTGCAACGTCAACTCAGAGGACAAAGCCCAAAACAGGTTGTGGAAGCAGGAGAAAAGTTAGGGTTAGTGTTGCGGCGGTTACAAGTGAGTTGGGGTGAGTTGCGACAGCTGTCATTTCCAGCTTTACTATTGTGGAATTCTGACTCACCCCAGAGTCCATCCTGGGTGGTGGCTTATGGAGTTAAGGGCGATCGCTTAATTATCGCTAACCCTCTAAATCCCGATCGCATTTGTGAAAGCTTACCGCAATCCATAGTTGAGGCATCGTGGGATGGACAATTGTGGCAAGTAGAACTCATATCTAAACAAGAAACATTTAACCTCAGTTGGTTCACCCCAGCAGTTTGGAAGTATAAGGGATTACTAACAGAAGTATTATTAGCATCTTTTACCTTGCAGCTTTTGGGGCTAACAACACCACTAATTACGCAAGTAGTTATTGATAAAGTCATGGTGCAGGGGAGTTTGCCGACTCTTGATGTCATGGCGATCGCACTTCTTTGTGTAGCCATATTTGAGTCCGTACTTGGCATTCTGCGCCTATTCATCTTTACCCATACAGCCCGCCGTCTGGATTTAAGTTTATCAGCACAGCTATTTCGCCATCTAATGCGTCTGCCTTTGGCTTATTTTGAGTCGCGGCGCGTCGGAGACACAGTAGCACGAGTCCAGGAACTCGAACAAATTCGTCAGTTTCTCACAGGTACAGCATTAACTGTGATTCTGGATAGCATCTTTGCTGTGGTGTACCTGGCATTGATGTTTTACTATAATGTGCCACTCACCTTTGTGGCTTTAGCAGTACTGCCACTGTTTGCGACTTTGACGATAGTTGCAACACCAATTCTGCGTAACTGGCTCAACGAAACTTTTAACCGGAGTGCCGATAGTCAATCCTTTTTAGTAGAGACAATCACGGGGATTCATTCCGTTAAAGCCCATGCAGCCGAACCAGTAGCCCGCGATCGCTGGGAAGGCTTATTTGCTCGCTTCATCCGCACAGGTTTTAAAGCCTCTACCACCTCCAATATCAGCAGCAACATTGGTGACTTCCTGACTAATTTTTCCACGATGCTGATTCTCTGGTTTGGAGCCAAATTAGTCATCGAACAAAAGCTCACAATTGGACAGCTAGTTGCCTTTCAAATGCTATCTGGCAGAGTCACGGGCCCACTTTTGCGCTTAGTACAGTTATGGCAAACCCTCCAACAAGTGCTACTTTCTGTAGATCGCATTGGTGATATTCTCAACGTCTCCCCAGAAGCCGAACTAGGAACTGGTCTAGTTTTACCACCTCTGAAAGGACAAGTCACCTTCGAGCAAGTATTTTTCCGCTACCGGCCGAACTTTGAAGCAATTCTGCGAGGAATCTCTTTCAATGCTGAACCAGGGCAATTTGTTGGCATTGTCGGACGTAGCGGTTCTGGGAAAAGTACCCTGTCTAAGCTATTGCAACGCCTCTATCAAATTGAATCAGGACGCATCCTAATTGATGGTTTTGATATTAAAAGTGCCGATTTAGCGTCACTGCGGCAACAAGTTAGTGTAGTTCTCCAAGAAGACTTTTTATTCAACGGTTCTATTTTGGAAAATATCACTCTCGGTACTCCCGACATTACCGCAGAACAAGTGGTAGAGGCGGCAAGACTAGCAGTAGCACACGACTTCATCAGTCAATTGCCCTACGGTTACGAAACCAATGTGGGTGAACGCGGTACAGCTTTATCTGGCGGACAAAGACAACGTATTGCCCTCGCAAGGTTATTTCTTTCTCAAGCGCCGATTTTAGTTTTGGATGAAGCTACCAGCGCTTTGGATAGTGAAACTGAACAACAAGTACTACAAAATCTGCAAAAAGTTTCCGCTAACCGTACTGTGTTTCTGATTGCTCACCGTTTTGCCCCTCTCAAACGCGCTGATTTGATTTTGGTATTAGAACAAGGCGTGATTGCCGAACGTGGGACTCACTCAGAGTTATTGCAACAAAAGGGTTTGTATTGGTCACTATATCAACGCCAGCAAGCAAACATTTAGTAGCTTTAACAAGCTGTTAACTTGTGCTTATTTGATGCCTGAAAAGCCGCTTAATGCCAAGATTATACCGATGAAAGTTTTCGGTAGCAATGGCTCAGGTTATGGTAGTGCGATCGCAAGTGGTATTCGTTGTGCAGTCAATAATGTGGCATAGAATCATCCCTTAAGTGTCGTTTATCAAAGGTAAAATGCAATTTCTATAAGCGGGAGAATGAGTGGCATTTGCTACTCATTATCCCGCTTTTTTATAATTAAGCGTATTCTAAATCAATACCATTCAGTTAAGGACAAGACTTAGCGAAAATTAAGAAAAAACGAACCGCAAAGGCGCAAAGGACACAAAGGAATAAGATTTGCAGAGAGTTTTTGCGTAAGTCCTGAAAGGTTTTTGGCACTAACTGAACCGTATTGTATTCTAAATAGCTCTTCACAAAAAGCATGATTCTCATAAAATATTTTTGGTAATAGAATTAGCATTTTATTATTAAATTTCATAGTAATTATTAAGAATACGGCTTATTCACACCTTAGAACTTTTGTTTAACAAAAGTTCTAATAATTTTAGCTGTTAAAAAGCATTTCTATTTTTGAGAAAAAACAATTATGCTCAATGATAATACTAATAACAATTTATTTTCTACTAATAAAAGCTTAAATTTTACTTCAATCTCTTCATTAGATACATTTAATACTAAGAATGACACCAGCCTCAACTTAAACGGACGTAGTAGCTACAACTCAGCCGATTCTGATGTGCAGTTACTAAATAATAGTAACTACGAAAATAGCAGTAACGCTACTACTAATACTTTTACCACGCAAAGTTATAACTCCACCAATGGCTATGGATTAATTAATGCAGCAGCAGCAGTAGCTAAAGCTGCTAATCAGAATACCTTTGCTGATGTTCCCGATCTTGGTGGTAATAATTGGGGAGCAGACCTTGTTAAAGCACCAGAAGTTTGGGCACAAGGATACACAGGTAAAGGCGTTGTTGTCGCTGTGATAGATACTGGGGTTGACTATAACCACGAGGATTTAAAAAATAATATCTGGACGAATACCAAGGAAATTGCAGGTAACGGTATAGATGATGATGGTAATGGCTATGTTGATGATAATTACGGCTGGAACTTTGCGGATCAAAACAACAACACGCTAGATAACAATGGTCACGGTACTCATGTTTCTGGCACGATCGCAGGAGAAAATAATAACTACGGTGTCACTGGTATTGCATACAATGCCAAGATTATGCCTGTCAAAGTTTTGAATGAGTCTGGCTCTGGTTCCTATAGTTCCATATCTAAAGGTATTCGCTACGCTGTGGATAATGGAGCTAATGTGATTAACCTCAGTTTAGGAGGCACATCTTCCAATCGGACTCTGGAGTCAGCCATTAACTATGCCAGTAGCAAAGGAGTGATTGTTGTCATGGCAGCAGGTAATGATGGTGAATCAGAACCAGACTATCCCGCCCGTTATGCCTCCAAGTCGGGAATTGCTGTTGGGGCAGTAGACAGAAATAATAATATGGCCGATTTCTCTAACCGCTCTGGAACAAATGAAATCTCTTATGTCACAGCCCCAGGAGTCAAGGTTTATTCATCAGTTCCGAATAATCAGTATGCCACTTATAGCGGCACATCTATGGCTGCTCCCCATGTGGCTGGTGTAGTTGCCCTAATGCTTAGTGCTAACCCCAGCCTAACTGATGCTCAAGTACGTCAGATTGTGGCAGAAACATCAGAAAACAGTACACAAAGTACAAACTCTAGTTTAAATATTTCTAATGTTAGTTCTTTGGCAAAGCAAGTGATGTCTACGACGGGCTACGCAGACACAGCAGCAATTAGTTCACAAAGTACAAACTCTAGTTTAAATATTTCTAATGTCAGTTCTCTGGCAAAGCAGGTGATGTCTGGCGACAACCTACTACATATCGACGCACAAACCGCAAAATATCTCACGCCAGAGACTATTTCTAGTTTTAATAATTCTAATTTCGGTTCTCTGATAGGTCAGACTATTACAGAGACAGCAAAATATCTCACGCCAGAGACTATTTCTAGTTTTAATAATTCTAATTTCGGTTCTCTGATAGGTCAGACTATTACAGAAACAGCAAAATATCTCACGCCAGAGACTATTTCTAGTTTTAATAATTCCGATGTCGGTTCTCTGATAGATCAGACTATTACAGAGACAGCAAAATATCTCACGCCAGAGACTATTTCTAGTTTTAATAATTCTAATTTCGGTTCTCTAGTTGGTCAGACTATTACAGGTATCAATACGGATAATAATGATGATAACAAAAATGAGAATAATCTTGATTTTTGGAAACTACTAGAGGGGATGCAAAAACAAATGGATCAGTATAAAAAATTCTTAGGTATCGCTTAAAAATTATAGTGATTTGCAGTTGAGTCAAATACTGTTCGGTTAGAAAAATAAACTAAATAGGCTCGTCTGTTGTGAATGAATTTAGGGGTTTAGCATTGCTAAACCCTTACGTTTTAGGTGTGGTTTGTGGAATACGGAGGCATCGCTTTTGAAATAGCTATAAGAACAAGAGAGGCTATCAATCTACCTAACAGAAAATGCTTCATTGAACCGTCGCGTCACAGGCTCAGTAATAAATGTCAGAATTGACTTTTTACGAGTGACAATTTCACCTGTAGCAGACATTCCTGGTGTAAATTCTACCTCTTGACCACGTACATTAACTGAATGTTTATTTAGCTTAATTCTTGTAGGAAAAACTAAGCCCAATTCTTTATCAATAATTGCATTCGGACTGACTTGCATAACTTCGCCCTCCACAATCCCAAATTCTTGGAAGGGGAAAGTCGCCATTTTCACTTTTGCCTTCATGCCTTGACGAATAAACCCAATATCGCGGTTAAGAACTTTCACCTCTAGAAGCATTTCTTCTCCTTCTGGCAAAATTGACAGCAATTCTTCACCAGATTGGACTGGCCCCTTGGTGGCTTTGACTCTATAAATCGTACCTGCAACGGGAGCCTCAATCGTTTCTAAAGCTTGCTGCTTCCTAGCTTGCTCTAATTGACCTTGAACAGTTGTCAGTTCTTCTTTACGTTTGTTGAACTGTGTCAATATTTCACTTTGGCGTTCTGATGCTACACGCTGGGCCTGACTGCGGGCAGCGTTGTAAGCTTGTTCTGCTTGGCGAATTTCTTGGGCTTGGGCAGCAATATCTTTTTCTAATGATGTGACTTTATCTTGAGCCTCTGTTATTCTATTTTGGGCGTTAGTCACTTCATCTTGCGATCTGGTAATTTCTGTCTTTGCACGAGTCAATCTTTCTTGAGCATCCAAGTAATCGACACGAGGTACAGCACCAGGAGTAATTAGGGTGCGTAAGCTTTTTTCCCTTTCTTGTGCAAGTGCCAAATTACTTTCAATTTTAATTCGGATGCTGTCTGCGTTGGCAAGGTTGGTTTTGGCATTAGTAAAGCTGCTTTTGGCATTAGCTAAGTTGTCTTGCAATCGAGTCAAGCGGACTTTGGCTTGATTGATCAGTGCTATTTGGCGATTTGCTTCTGCTTCTGCTCCTGCTTGACGCGCTTGGTAGTCTTGCAGGCGGGAATTTAAAAGTTCATCTTGTAGTTTTGTCCCAGTTGTTTTGCCTCCAATACGTTCTGCATCCAAACGTTGCAAATCGTCTTGAATCAATCTAGTTGATTTGGCTAGGCGGGAAACATCAGTTATTTGTAAGTCAGGGTCTTTTTGAATTAAAATTTGACCTTTGGTAACGCGATCGCCTTCTTGGACTTTCACACCGACAATTGACCCCCCACCCAAGGATGTCACTGGCCTAACCTGTGTAGAAGCAATTAATTCCCCTGGTGCTGTTGCTACTTCATCTATTTGGGAGAAATTTGCCCAAGCGATCGCTCCAAATACGATCGCGCTCATTGTTCCCGCTAATAATCTCGTGTACAGAGGTGGCAATTCCTGTACTGCCTTCCCCAATTCATAAGTGAGTTGTTCCTCTGGTTGGGCGAATCGCTCTTTTGTCTGACGTGCTTGAGCAGCATTTGTCATTTGTCATTTGTCCTTTGTTATTTGTCATTTGTTATTTGTCATTAGTCATTTGTCCTTGGTTATTCACTAATGACCAATACTTCGGCTTCGCTCAGTACAAGTGACTAATGACCAATGACTCTTCAAACTGCTAAATAGCGCCGCAAAAAGTTTTCTAATGTCTCCAATTGGAAGTTAAAAATCGCTTCTAAATTGGCAATTTCATCTTTAGTACAGAAAAATTCATTTGCTAGCAATGTACGATAAGTTCCCAAAGCTTTTTGGACTTGGGGATTAAATAAACCCAATGCACCTTGTAATCCATCAATAAAAAATAGTGGTGAATTAATTATTACTGGCTCTTTGGCGAAAATCCGACCAAAAATCCGGGGAATATCTTCTCGTAATAAAATCTCCGGGCCTCCCACTGGTAAAATCTGGTTACGAGCGCCTGCAACTGTCACAGAATCCACTACTATCCTTGCTAAATCATCGGTACTGACAATTGAGGTACGGTTTTTGCGATCGCCAATCAGCAGATACAATCCCGTTTCCCGAAATCGTTCTACCAGTGGCAGCAAGTTAGATGCTAATCCAGATGGGCGTAAAATTGTGTAATTCAAGCCACTAGCTGACAAATATTGCTCTACGGCTCGTTTGGCTTTGAACACAGGAGCGTCTTCATATCCGCGATCGGCTCCCAATACCGAAATGAAGACAAAATGCTCTACGCCATTGGCTTTTGCTTGGTCAATCAGTTCAATATTGGCGCGGTAGTCTAAGGATAAAGCATCGCTATCAGAACCGTGAGCGCTAATAATATACTTGACACCCCGACTAGCTTTCTGGATATCTCTTTCCTCTAGCAAGTCACCGATAAAGATTTCTGCACCCCGGTGTTGTAACTCGCTGTAGCGCGAGGTAAGGCGGACAAATGCCCGCACAGACTGTTCTCGTTGTCGAAGAAGTCGCACAACTCTGCGACCAATTCCTCCCGTTGCTCCAGTTACTAGAAACATATAAATACCTAAATTGAATAGTTGCAGCGTTTATAGTTGTCAAAATGCTCGATATATGCTCAAGATATCCTCATGCCAACTAAGCCAATTGGTCACACCTTATTTATCTTAATCTCAAAAAATTATCCCCCACATCTTTGTTGATGCAGGAGATGGGGTAATGGGATTAGTTTTACTGGCTCAAGAAGTCGATAGCTTGTTCAAGTGACATCTTAGCCTTGTGCAAGTTCAGCAGATTCTCTTGCTGATATCGGTCAGGATAGCTCATTTTTCTGCCTTCCAAAGTTATCCGAATCAGTGCTGTTTGTTCGTCTGTGGGTGAATTCATCTCCTCAATGCGGAGTTGATTACCTGGATAGCGTTAAAGTTAGGGGATTTTAACCCTTTACCTAGCTTCATTTGTTGGAGCGCTAAAAGTGGAAATGCCATCAGAGTTACGATATACGAAGTTTTGTATCCTGCATTCCCAGTAGGTTTTACACCGTATCTCCGACATAAATCGCGTAATTCCTTAATAGTCTTGATTTCAAGTTCGGAACGCGTGAACATAAAATAGTAGTGTCCATTTTTTGAATTGGATATTGGTGGTTGTACTTCCGGCAAGTTGTCACAACCACTAAAAAACAATCTATTGTTTTGGCACCAAGTAAATCAAGCCTTGTTTATATTTCTCAATAATGCCTAATCCTAAAGGGAATCCACAAAATTTACAACCAATTAAATCAAATAGAGAAGAATCATTAACAGAAAGAATTAACCTACGCATTACCAAAACTATGAAGGAAGAACTATCTACAAAGGATGATCCTCCAGAATTTTGTCGTCGTGCAATCCAGGAAGCATTAGATAAAGATAGAGAAAAGTAATCTCAAAGGGATAGTGGTCACGAGTGCGTGAATTACTTCAATGAGTCAGTAATCAAGCATATTGAGAAAGTAAAAGCTTCTTTTGAGTAAGTCAAATGTCATTTTGCTTATTAAATTCGACGTAACTTAAGTAATTATGTTAAGAAGATTTGTAGGTTGGGTTGAACGGAGTGAAACCCAACAAAGCCGTGAAAATGTTGGGTTTCGTTCCTCAACCCAACCTACATTAGAGTTATTTTTTAGGCAAAACCTCGCAGTATTTGGCTGAGTTAAAATCGTTGAAGAAGGATTTAAAGCAGTAAGTATAATGTGTTAGCAATTATTGCCGATATAGAGAAGTGGATGTGAGGAGACTTATAGATGAGTGACGAAGATCAGTTTGATGTCTTCCTTTGCCACAATAGCAAAGACAAGCCTGAAGTTATAGAAATTGCTAATGAATTAACAAGACAAGGAATTAAACCTTGGCTAGATAAGTGGGAACTTCGTCCTGGTTTAGGATGGCAGGTTTTACTAGAAGAACAAATAGAAAATATTAAATCAGCAGCAGTTTTTGTGGGTAGCAGTGGACTTGGCCCCTGGCAAAGTCAAGAGATGAGAGCTTTTTTAAACGAATTTGTAGAGAGAGGCTGTCCCGTGATTCCTGTTTTGCTTGGGAATACACCACAGCAGCCTAAACTCCCAATTTTTCTTAGGGGTAATACGTGGGTTGACTTTCGGACAGATATTGAGGCTATGGAGAACTTAATTTGGGGTATTACTGGACGAAAACCAAAGCTACAGCAAGTAATTCAAGTTGATGATCTCAGTTCTGAGAAGGGAGTAAACTACACGCGATTGCGAGATTTGCTAGCAGCAGGCAAGTGGAAAGAAGCGGATGAGGAAACTTTAGCTGTCATGCTCAAGGCATCTAGCAGGGAAAAAGAAGGTTGGTTTGATGTTGAATCTATCAAGAATTTTCCCTGTACTGACTTACGCACCATTGACCAACTTTGGGTACAACATAGCGATGGACACTTTGGCTTTAGCGTTCAGAAGAAAATTTATCTCGAATGTGGTGGAAAGGCTGACGGTGAATATTATAAAGAAGTCTGGGAAAAATTTGGCGATCGCATAGGATGGAGAGTCAAAGAAAACTGGATTGATTACTCTGGTGTAGCCTTTAACATTTCAGCACCACAGGGACACCTCCCAAGGATGAGTGGGGAGGGATATTTATTATTTGGGATTGGTGGTGTTGGGAGGATATCTTTTCTCGCATCGAGACTTGAAAAGTCTAACGTTTAAGCACTTCAGACTTATATAAAGATTTGTAACAAGGTTGTTTTCTACGAGTTAATTGTTTTCCCGCATTTCCAGCCAGAGGCTAGAAAGAAGTCTGTGAAAAGTTTTCCCAATTACAATCCCCCCATATCTTTGTAGATGCAGGGGGAGTATTAACAATTCAAAATTGTTTCAGATGGCGATTTAAACGCTTTGTGCAAGCAGCCCACCTCAAAACTATTCAGCAGGTTTGTTATTAGCTCTATTAGCCCGCGCCTCAGCCGAAGCCATCACCTCATCCATATTCTCTAACACTTCACCAGGGAAGTTTTCCAAAACTCTGGTAGAAAGAGCAACCCGCCCTTTACCTTCATCCAAGTCAATAATTACAGCTTTAATTGGCTGACCAACTTTAAATACCTTTTCTAGAGAATCAATGAATTTTTGGCTTACCTGTTTGATATGAAGCAAAGCCCCCATACCATTTAAATCGACAAACACACCAAAAGGTTTGATGCCAGTCACTTTACCTTCCACCAGTTGACCTAGTTCTAATAAGCTGAAGTTGCTAGAACGAGTTGCTAATCGCTGAGAAAGGATGAGTTTGTTGGTGTTTTTATTAATTTCCAAAAAGCCCACAGTCAGATTTTGACCTTTGAGTGCATCTAAGTTATCACGCTCTGCCAGATGCGATCGCGGAATAAACCCCCGCAAGGAGAGAATATCGACGGTGACACCACCTTTATTAACGCCCATAACCTTTACTTGCACAGTCTGAGCATTTTCCTGCATTTCTGCCAGTCGTTCCCAGATGTGCTGAATTTCCAACTGCTTGCGAGAAAGAGTGACTTGACCTTCTGCATCCTGATCTCGGATAATCAAAAACTGCATTTCCTCTTGCAATGGCAGCACTTCCGATAAATCCGTAACTGCTCTCAAAGAAGCCTCATCGCGTGGTAGAAAAGCTGACGACTTGCCACCAATATCAACATAAGCACCATCATGGTCAAGTTGGAACACTTTGCCATGTACAACCTGTCCCTTTTGAAACTGGTAGTCGTGTTTTTCTAGCGCTTTGGCAAAATCGTCCATTGTAAATGACGAATTGGCTGTTTGAGAAAGTTTCGATTCGGAATTCATGACTTTTGAAGATTAATTTTTATTTGAGATGGTGCCATTGAAGTTTAGATTGTCATTTGTCCTTTGCAAATAACAAATGACCAATGACTAATACTTCGACTACGCCCTTCGACTACGCTCAGGACAAGCTCAGTACAAGTGACCAATGACCAATGACGAACTTGGTTGTATGGTTTTTAGATCAGTTGACCAAAAAGTTGTTTCACCTGCTCCCAAGCATCGGTTGTCGCTTTAGGATTATAACTGGCACGAAGGTCACAGAAAAATCCGTGATCAGCTCCATCGTAGCGAAACACACGATGAGGAATTTTATATTTTTCTAACTCTGCTTCAATCTCATCTACTTGTTCAGGTGGGATGCTGGCATCTTCTGTACCAAAGAAGGCATAGACAGTACCTGGAATTTCTCTGGTGCGGGTAACAGTGGGAGCGCCGCCTCCTGGCGTGCGGGTGGTAATTCCAGCACCGTAGAACGAAGCCGTAGCTTTAATATCTGGTAAAGTGGCTGCAAGATATGCGACATGACCACCAAAGCAAAAGCCAATGCAGCCAAAACTATCTTTTTTGACTTGGGGCAGATTTTTGAGGTAGTCAATTGCTAATTGAATATCGCTTAACAACTCTGATGCTTGAGTTTGCATAGCGTAACCTCTGCCCGTTTCAATATCTTCGGGTGTGTATCCGGTTTCAAAACCAGGAGCAGTGCGTTGAAAAAGTGCAGGTGCGATCGCTACATACCCAAGTTTGGCAATCCGTTCTGTAACATCCCGAATGTGAACGTTGACACCAAAAATCTCTTGTAAGACCACGATTCCTGGGTAAGATCCAGGTTCTTTTGGTTCTGCCAGATATGCTGACACTTGAATATTATCTTGCAAAAGATTAACCGTTGTGGTAATTATTGCTTGCTCTGCCATAATAATTTTTACCCGTGTTATGTGATTAACGGTGTGTTTGTTTGATATAACTATGCCAGTATGCCTAGCTTTTTTCTAATTAAATTATCAATAACTAATAGTGAGCGCATTAGAAATTTGTATCAGAAAAACTTTATATGTAAATAAACGTATCTCAGACATAGCAAATGTAGCTGGTCACAAAAGGAGGCTGAGTTAAAAGTGTTGAGTATAAAAGCAATACTTAATACTCAAAATTCAGCACTCATTAGCACTTAGTATTCAGGAGGTTTGGTGGTGATTCAATTCCGTATTCAGCCAGACAGCGAAATTCCCGCATCAACCCAGCTGTTTAATCAAATCCGCTTTGCGATCGCTTCTCGGCAATATCCCCCAGCGTACAAATTGCCAAGCACACGGGCGCTAGCAATGCAAACGGGATTACACCGTAACACCATTAGCAAAGTTTACCGTCAACTAGAAGAAGACGGATTTGTTGAAAGTATGGCTGGTTCGGGAATTTATGTTCGTCCCCAAGGTCATGAGGGCGGTAGTCGGCTACAATCACCAATTCTCAAACAAAATCCTGACGCATATCAAGTTGTGCAGCAAGCACTTGATGATTTGCTCACTCAAGGATGTTCACTCAATCAAGCCAGAGAGCTATTTTTAGCGGAAATTGACTGGCGCTTGCGTTGTAGTGCGCGAGTACTGGTTGCAGTTCCATCCTATGATATGGGTGCTGGTGAATTGATGGTCTATGAATTGGAGCGATCGCTAAAAATTCCAGTGCAGTTAGTAGCAATGGAAGAATTAACAGCAGTATTAGATAAAACTACCTCTGCAACAGTAGTTACAAGTCGGTACTTTATCAGTAATGTAGAAGCGATCGCAGCCCCTAAAGCTGCACGGGTAATTCCTCTGGATATCTACGACTACAGCAAAGAACTCAGCCTCTTAAAAACCCTACCAAAAGAAAATTGTGTAGGTATAGTTAGCCTCAGTTCCGGGATTGCACGAGCAGCAGAAGTCATCCTCCACGGTCTGCGGGGAGATGAACTACTAGTGATGACTTCGCAACCAAAAGATGCCTATAAACTTCAGGCTATGGTTAAACGGGCTGAGGTCATCATCAGCGATCAAGCCAGTTTTGCAGCAGTGCAAGCAGCCGTACAAGCATCTGATGAAGATATTATTCGTCCACCGAAACTGATTAAGGTTGAAAATTATATCGGCACTAACTCGATTAACTTGCTAAAACGAGAATTGGGTTTGAGTTAATTAGGACTTATACCAATTTAATGTGAAGCTGCACTAAATAAGTAACTCTCTATTCTTGGCGCTCTTGGCGTACTTGGCGGTTCGTTTAATATTCTCTGTATCTTCATACAGAATTGGTATTAACCAAAATATCTCTTAAACTCTCATTTCTCTGTGCCTTCTGCGTGGCAGTCGCTCATGGGGGAAACCCCCTTGGCGCTAGCCTCTGTGGTTCCCTATTCCGTAATTAATATCAAGATAATTCGACCAACATCTTTGAGAACAACTAATACAGGAGGGATAACGTAATGCAAATTGTAATTGTAGGCGCAGGCCCAACAGGTGTAACCCTTGCCCTCCTCCTTACACAACGTGGTATTCCTGTAACGTTAATTGAAGCAGCAAAAGACTTTTATCGTGTTTTTCGCGGTGAAGGATTAATGCCCAGTGGGTTAGATGCACTAGAACAAATGGGACTATCACCGTTGTTAGAGCATATTCCCCATCGACAACTCGACGCATGGGAATTCATTCTAGGGGACAAGCAATTGTTTCGAGTCGAAGAACCAATGGGAGCAACCCAACCCTGTACACTGGTTTCACAACCACCGCTACTCAAAGCACTAATTTCCCAAGCTCAAACCAATAATGAGTTTGAATTTATCCAGGGTGTTCCAGTCAAAGATTTACGTTGGAGTAATCAACGTGTCGCAGGTGTAGTATTGAGCGATGGCAGAGAACTTACTGCTGACTTAGTGATTGGGGCAGATGGTCGAAATTCTCTGGTACGACAACGTATAGGATTGGAATTAGTACGCCAGCCCAAAAATATTGATATTCTCTGGTTTAAACTTGCCGCCAGTCCTGAGTTTGCAGCCGATAATGTTTTTCGTACTATTGTAAATGGCGATCGCGTATTTACCATTTTTCACGGAGCAGAATCAGGAAAACTGCATCTAGCTTGGGTGATATCCGCAACCGAAAACACTGACTTCAAGCAAGCTAACTGGGCAGAGATTTTTGCCTCACTATCACCCTCATGGCTAGCAGAACATTTCCGTAATCATGCAGACACCATTGAATCCCCCATTCGGCTTTCTGTTGTGGTTGGTTATTGTCCACAATGGCACGTACCAGGAGTATTACTTCTAGGTGACGCGGCACACCCAATGTCTCCTGTCCGCGCTCAAGGAATTAATCTAGCATTGCGTGATGTCATTGTCGCTGCTAATCATCTTGTGCCGTTGTTGCACAAAGAAGCCGAACACCAGGACATTGATATGGCACTACCGCGCATCCAATCAGAACGTGAGCCAGAAATTATCCGCGCCCAGCAACTCCAGTTACAGGAAGCTAAACAAGGCGAACTACTGCGAAAAAATGCACTGCTGCGATCGCTGTTGAGTCAACTTCCTCCCTTGCTGCGTAAAATACTTAAAAAGTCTTGGTTAAAGCGACAATATAAAATGCGTCAAGGTATCACACAGGTTCATTTAACTGTGTAAACAACCGCCAGAACTTATTTAACTTGTGGCTGTGGAATATTAATTTGCAAAAACTCTTGCACCAGTTGCATATAAGTTGGAGTATCTTCCAACATCGGGAAGTGGGCTGTGTTAGGAATCATCACAAATTCAACTTTGTCATTCAGTGCAGCTGCTTTACGCCCCATCTCGGCCGGAATAATTTTGTCATACTCTCCCGCCACGAGCAGAGTCGGCACTGTCAGCTTGGCAAACTCAAGCGGCATCACTTCAGATTGAGCCTTACTAACGGAAGTAAAAATTGTCCCTAAAGCTGCATCGTAATCTGCTTCGAGAAAATCTTGTAAAAAAGCTTGGCGTTCAGAATGTGGTATTGAACTATATAGAAATCTCGCCATAAACATCTGGTCAACAAATGGAATTTTGCTTAACCATTTGGGACGGAATTTAACTACATAGCCACCGAATTTATGAAAGGCACTAAAAGATTTTTCGTCGTACTCAAAAATGCCGCTACAGGTTAGAATTCCTCGTTCCACTCGTTGGGGGTAGCGGTTAAAAAATAAAGTCGCAACAGAAGCGCCCATCGAGTGAGCATTAATATAGACACGCTGAAGATGCAGCCCATCTAACAAAGCTGCCAAATCATCAGCGTATTCTTCTAATTCATAGGTTAAGTCTTTGATTGCCTGTGATTCTTCCTTGAGGGACTCAGATTCGGCAACAGCTTCACTTGCTTCGGCTATGGTTGGCTTCCCACCAGAACGGCCAAATCCCCGCATATCGTAGAGTAAACAATCAAATTGCTCTGATAAAGCATTCGCGGTATTTTGCCAATATCTAGCCGAACCAGCCCAACCGTGCATAAAAACCATCACTGGTTTTACCAAAGAAGCAGATGGTTTTTTCACCCATTCGTAGTAATGGTCAACGCCACGAACTTTAATATAAGGCATTAGTCATTAGTCCTTTGTCAGTTGTCATTAGTCATTTTCCCTTATTACACGGTTATTAGTCTTTAGTTTTTGACTAATAACCAATGACTAATGACTAATGACTGACTATTAAGCTGACTCTGGTTTCGGTAGTGAAGATGGATGGATTATTAGTTCCGCAGTCGATCGCTTCTCGACCATTTCCCGTGTTACTGTACAGCGTGTCACATCCTTACGGGATGGTAACTCGTACATTACATCCAGCATAAGTTCTTCGACAATGCCCCGTAGCGCTCTAGCACCAGTTTTACGGCGGTAGGCTTCTTGAGCGATCGCTCGTAAAGCATCTGGTTTAAAATCTAACTGGACATTATCCATCTTCAGCAGCTTTTGGTACTGCTTCACTAAGGCGCTGCGTGGCTGGGTGAGAATCGCCATTAGCGCTTCTTCATCTAGCGGATCTACTACTGCTACCATTGGCACACGCCCAATAAATTCTGGAATCATGCCAAATTTTACTAGATCGTCCGGCGCTAAATGACGGAGAGTATCTGCTGCCCGCTTTTCTTTCGTTTGGCCTTCTCCAGGTTGCACAAAGCCTATTGCTTTTTTGCCAACTCTCTGATCCACAACCTTTTCTAGGCCTACAAAAGCACCACCACAGACGAACAAAATATTACTTGTATCAATTTGGATGCAGTCTTGATAGGGATGCTTGCGCCCTCCTTGGGGTGGTACATTGGCGATCGTTCCCTCTAACATTTTCAACAAGGCTTGCTGCACGCCTTCGCCAGAAACATCACGGGTAATTGACGGGTTCTCACTCTTACGAGCAATTTTGTCAATTTCATCAATGTAGATGATTCCTCGTTGCGCTTCCTCTATATCCAAATCTGCCACTTGCAACAGTCGCAGCAAGATATTTTCCACATCTTCTCCCACATAACCTGCTTCCGTCAGCGTCGTAGCATCAGCGACGGCAAAAGGTACATCCAGGATTTTCGCTAAGGTTTGCGCTAAGAGAGTTTTGCCGCAACCAGTTGGGCCGATTAACAAAATGTTGGACTTTTGCAGTTCTACAGCATCATCCGCCCCACCTTTGCCACTGGCTTTAGACTGAATGACTGCCAACCGCTTGTAGTGATTGTAAACAGCTACTGACAGGACTTTCTTGGCTTCATCTTGACCAATAACGTGTTCGTCTAGATACTTTTTAATCTCTCTTGGCTTGGGTATTTGATTAAACGAAATACTAGAAGATTGAGTACGCCGTTTTTGAGGTGGTTCTGCTCTTGGTGCGGGTTGTGCTGCCGCACCATTGGTATCGAGTAACTCTTCGTCTAGTATTTCATTACACAAGTCAACGCATTCATCGCAGATGTAGACTCCCGGCCCTGCGATTAATTTACGCACCTGCTCCTGAGACTTGCCGCAAAACGAACATTTTAAATGGGAGTCGTACTTAGACATACCAGCCTCTTATTTCAGAATGGTGACGTTTTCCCCTGCTGTGGGAAGATTTTGCCTGGAAATGACCTGATCAATCAAACCGTAGTTTTTCGCCTCTTCTGCCGACATGAAAAAGTCGCGCTCAGTATCTGCTTCAATTCTTTCTAAGGGTTGACCAGTATGATGAGCCATTAACTGATTCAACTTAGCCTTAACGTAAAGAATTTCTCTGGCTTGAATTTCAATGTCAATAGCTTGACCTTGAGCGCCACCAAGTGGTTGGTGAATCATAATCCGGGAGTCAGGCAGAGACATTCGCTTACCGGCAGCCCCTGCTGTTAACAAAAATGCCCCCATACTCGCGGCTAATCCAAAACAGATGGTAACAACATCAGGGCGAATTTGCTGTATTGTATCATAGATTGCCATCCCTGCGTAGACCGAGCCACCAGGAGAATTGACATACATTTGAATGTCTTTCTCTGAGTCTTCGGAATCTAGGAATAACAATTGAGCCACAATTGAGTTGGCTACGGCATCGTCTATTGGCGTTCCCAAAAAGATAATCCGCTCTCGCAGCAGGCGGGAGTAGATGTCGAAAGCCCTTTCTCCCATGCCAGACTGTTCTACCACCATCGGCACGATGTTGCTAGGGCTGTTCAACTGGGAGTTAATGTTTATTCGGCTTTGGTTGCTGATGGGGTAGTTTCCCGACTGCGATACAAACATACAGGCTTTCTGTGACGATAATTTAGGACAAATGTTTCAGCAGCTTATGCTGCCTTTTCGACGAATGGAATTTTTATAGCTACGTGTTAACCATTATGCCTCATATAACTTGCTCTCGTGTAACACAGTATCAAGCTCAGTCCATAACATGTGTCACAATTTGCCAAAAATTCATTAATTCTTTAAATTATTTTGACTTTATCCCAGTGGGAATTGGGCAATAATTAATAGTTCTTCTCTTTCTGCTTTGCTCCTCCGCTTCCTTGTCTCCCTTACCTTACCCATTTCACCAGTACTTTAACTCAGGACTGGTGAATTTATGGCTTTGGGATTTTTTATTATCCTTCTGTGACTTCTGTTGTAGAAGGTTCGCTGTTTTCTGCCTCTGTCTGAGATACATCAGCATCAGCAGCATCAGATTCTGTGGCTTCCGTTTCCTCAGAGGGACTCAAGGAGCCTTCGGGTACAAGTTCAACTGAGGAATGTTCTAAGAGCCAATCGATGGTTTTTTCGGTTAATAGTTCGTTTTCCACGATTGAGCGCAGTCTATCTTCATCAACCTCTTTTTCTTCTGGGTACTGTTCCAAAAGTTCTTTGACTCTGGCTGCGATTTCTTCTGGTGTTACCTCAATAGATTCGCGTTTACCGACTTCTCGCAAGGACAAAGAACGTTTGATGCGTTCGATGGCCTCAGTACGCGATCGCTCCCGCAATTGAGGAATAATATCTTGAGTAAACAACTTCCTCACATCTAATCCCTGCTGAGACAGGCGCATTGCTGTTTGCGTTAGCATTGCATCCACTTCTTGCTCAACCAAAGTTAGTGGTAAGTCCACTTCTACGTGCTTAAGCAGTTCCGTTAACAAGGCTTCCTGCTTATTTGTTTTTGTTTTGTCATCCGCCTCTTTTTGATATCGCTCTACCAAAGAAGCGCGTAACTCCTCTAAAGTTTCAAAATCGCTGATTTCCTGGGCGAAATCGTCATTTATTTCTGGTAGTTCCTTTTCCTTCAGCTCTTTGAGCGTCACTGTGAAAGTTGCTGCTTTTCCAGCTAAATCCTCATTAGCATACGGATCTGGGAACTGAGCCGCAATTTCTCTAGTTTCTTCAGGATTCATCCCTACTATTCCCGATATAAAGCCTGGGATAAACTTATCTTCCTGTAATTCAACTTGAAAATCAGTTGCTTCGGCTCCGGGAATCGGTTCTAGTTCAGCTGTTTCGTCTTCACCCTCAACTCTGGCGAATGAGCCTTTAAAATCGACTACGGCAATATCACCAATTTGGGCTGCACGTCCTTCCACAGGAATTAATGTCGCTAATTCTTGACGTTCCTTCTCAAGGGTACTATCCACTCGTTCTGGATCGTACTTGACTTCTTCCGCTTGGAAAAGCAAATCAGTGTACTGCAATAGATTTACTTCTGGTTCTACATCGACAGCGGCCGAAATCGTCAGAGGTTTTCCAGGTTCATAATTATTAATCAAATCCTCAAAGGAGGAGCGCAATTGCGGCTGACCGATTGCCGGGATAGCTTCTTGTTTAACTGCTTGCTCAATGCCGTCTTGAATTAGTTCTTCCAGCGCTGCTGCCTTGATACGAGTTGTACCCAGCCTTTGTAGTAATATCGGCCGAGGTACCTTGCCTTTACGAAACCCAGGAATATTGGCAGTACTCGCTAAGTTTTTAATGACCTGTTCGTAAGTTTGCTTGGTAATTTCCGGCGTAATCTCTATTTCCAGGCCAATTTGGCTGGCGGGAAGTTTTTCCTGGGTAACTTTCATGCTTCGTCTCTAGTTTTCTGGTATTTTAATCTCCGAGTACACACAAGACGCAATAATTTTTCGCGTTTATGGCTTGATGTCTCTTAGGGAGGAGGGGGAGTTTGTCACAAGGCTTTATGACATCCAAGGATGGATTGTGTGTCCTGGCACAGAGATCCAGTTTACTGCCAATGACCAAGGACTTGACAATTTACCGTCATAACAATTATTGACACTCCCAGGGCTAAGAACGTCTGGGATTTCTTGCCTAATATTTGTAATAAGTGCTGAATCATTGCGGATTGGGAAGATTTTTATCCTTATTCCCCAGTCCGTAATTTTCAGTTAGTCTGAATTTAGCACTGGAAAGTCAAGAATTCATTATTCGGTGGGCTAAGACCGTGATATTCTGATTTTCAGCCAGTAGTTTATTACTTCAAAGTTATAGCATTGAGTCTAGCTATATTTTGGTACAGGATTAAACAGGCTGCCTAGCCGCATAGCTCGATTTTATCGGTTGCTAATTTTATACCATTTGCATCATAGTACATTCATCGGGCTGGCAACTCACTTTACAACCAAGACGTTTATTCACCTTACCAGGTTAAATGTCTAAGTGCAGATATATATGTATTTTTCTAGCTAGATGGCGCTTTGTTGTACAATACTATAATATGGTTTAGATAAATGAATGAAAGTTGGATGGCGGCTGTTGTAAAATACAACATCGCTTAACTTATTAAATAACCTAAGTAAATAAATTTATTAAATCTATTAAAGATAGACTAAATTAGAGAAAATCTCAATCTATTCAAAATTAATTTTAAGACTGCGATCGCTATTTAAATATAAATAAATTGTCAATTGTTCCAAAAAATTGCAGATAAGTCTTTTATAAGGAGGAAGCAAGTTTGTCGAAATCCTATCGTTTAGCTATTTTGGGAGCTACTGGTGCAGTTGGCACAGAGTTGCTGGAATTATTAGAAAGCCGTAATTTTCCGATTGCTGAGTTGAAGTTATTGGCATCAGAGCGCAGTGCTGGGCGATCGCTACAGTTTAAAGGGGAAAATATCCCAGTAGAGTTAGTAAGCGATCGCGCCTTTGAAAATGTCGATATAGTACTAGCTAGCGCGGGTGGTTCCACATCTAAGACTTGGGCAGCAGTTGCTGTGGCAAAGGGTGCAGTGGTAATTGACAACTCCAGTGCCTTTCGGATGAACCCAGAAGTTCCCTTAATAGTGCCAGAAGTTAATCCACAAGCCGCAGCTAATCACCAGGGCATTATTGCTAACCCTAACTGCACAACGATTTTGATGACTGTGGCAGTATGGCCATTGCACAAAGTTAAACCAGTTCAACGTATCGTGGCTTCAACCTACCAATCTGCTAGTGGGGCAGGGGCTAGGGCAATGGCAGAAGTCAAAGCCCAAACAAGCGCTATACTACAAGGACAGCCGCCAGTTGCTGAGGTATTGCCTTACCCATTGGCATTTAATTTATTCCCGCATAACTCACCATTAAATGATTTGGGTTATTGTGAGGAAGAGATGAAAATGGTCAACGAAACCCGAAAAATATTTGGCACGCAGCAAATCAGAATCACTGCGACCTGTATACGGGTTCCCGTACTCCGCGCCCATTCAGAAGCCATTAATTTAGAATTTGAGACTCCCTTTAGTGCCGAGGAAGCCAGAAAAATTTTAAATTCCTCCCCTGGAGTGAAATTGGTAGAAGATTGGGAAACTAATCATTTTCCAATGCCAATTGAAGCAACCGGTAGAGATGAAGTTTTAGTGGGAAGAATCCGTCAGGACATTTCTCATCCTTGTGGCTTGGAATTATGGTTGTGCGGCGACCAAATCCGCAAAGGCGCAGCATTGAATGCAATACAAATCGCCGAGTTATTGGTAGAAAAAAATCTACTCAAACCATTAGCTATTAGTCATTAGTGATTAGTCATTGGTAAGTGACAAAGGACAAATGACAAATGACACTTGAAAGCAATTTGCAGATAGGTTATTACAATAGGAAACCACCAAGATACAAAAATATGGGCAATCAGGAGTGAAAACAGGGTGGGAGATTTTGGTAATGTTTTAACCGCTATGATTACACCGTTTAAAGCAGACGGTAGTGTAGATTATGGTGTAGCGGCAGAACTGGCAGTGCATCTAGCTAACAACGGTACAGATACATTGGTGATGTGCGGTACAACAGGAGAATCCCCTACCTTGAGTTGGGATGAGGAATACCAGTTGTTTGTCGAAGTATTGCAGTCCGTGGCAGGAAAAGCCAAGGTGATCGCAGGTTGTGGTTCAAATTCCACCAAAGAAGCGATCGCTGCCACCCAAAAAGCGTCTAAGATAGGAGTACATGGTTCCTTACAAGTTGTTCCTTATTACAACAAACCGCCACAAGCGGGATTGGAAGCGCACTTTCAGGCAATAGCACAAGCCTGTCCCGACTTACCATTGTTGTTATACAATGTCCCAGGTCGTACCGGACAAAACCTTCAGCCAGAAACAGTTGCCCGGTTAGCTGAGGTTAGCAATATTGTCGGGATTAAAGAATCCACTGGTAACATAGATCAGGCAAGCGAAATTCGTCGCTTGACACCAAAAGAATTCCACATCTATTCTGGTGATGATTACATGACTTTGCCTTTGTTAGCGATCGGGGCAAAGGGTGTGGTAAGTGTGGCTTCTCATCTGGTAGGAAACCAACTACAGCAGATGATCAAAGCTTTTAGTGCGGGAAAAATTGAGGTAGCAAGCGACATTCATCTGCAACTCTTCCCGTTGTTTAAAGCTTTATTTCTCACTTCAAATCCCATTCCAGTGAAAAAAGCGCTGAAACTCCAAGGTTGGGAAGTTGGTTCAACTCGTCCACCGCTATGTGAAGCTGATTTAGAAGTAAGTCAAAAGTTAGAAGCGGTTCTGAAAGAACTTAGTTTAATCTAGCGACTATCTAGTTAAACTTTGACAGTCTACTGCTTTCTAAAGATATATATAAACAATGACCATAATTGTTCATAAGTTGCAATTTAAAAACCTGTGCTAGGACTGATAGATATACTATGAATCCTTAAGTATACAGTCGATTTTATTGAATAAAAAATTGAAAATTTCAATTAAAACTTGATTGCTTTCAGAATGACTTAAGAGACAGATGATGTTGTCTTAAATACAAGGAAAGTTAACTATCAACTTAATTAACTACAAGTAACAATCTAAGGAGAAAATGGCTAAAAACGAAGCTAATAATTCCGCCTTGAAAATTATTCCTTTGGGCGGTTTGCACGAAATTGGGAAAAATACCTGTCTTTTTGAGTATGACGATGAAATCATCCTGTTAGATGCAGGATTGGCTTTTCCTACAGAGGCAATGCATGGAGTAAATATTGTTTTGCCAGATACGACCTATCTACGGGAAAATCGCCACAAAATTAAGGGGATGATCGTTACTCACGGTCATGAAGACCATATCGGTGGGATTGCTTTCCATCTCAAGCAGTTTGATATCCCCGTGATTTATGGGCCTAGGCTAGCAATGGCGATGCTGGAGGGTAAATTAGAAGAAGCAGGAGTCCGCGATCGCACAGAAATCAGAACAGTTTTACCACGGGATGTAGTGCGGATTGGCAAAAACTTTTTAGTTGAATATATCCGTAACACCCACTCCATCGCTGATAGTTTCACTGTTGCCATTCATACACCCCTTGGTGTAGTCATTCACACAGGTGATTTCAAAATTGACCATACCCCAGTAGATGGTGAAAAGTTTGATTTGCAACGATTAGCAGAACATGGTGAAAAAGGCGTTCTTTGCCTGCTAAGTGATTCCACCAACGCCGAGATACCAGGATTTACACCTTCAGAACGTTCGGTTTATCCAAACCTGGAGAGAGTATTTAGTCAAGCCACTGGGCGATTATTTGTCACAACCTTTGCTTCTAGCGTGCATCGCATCAATATGATTTTGGATATCGCCAAGAAGCAAAACCGTGTTGTTACGATTGTTGGGCGTTCCATGCTGAACTTAATTGCTCATGCTCGGAATCTAGGTTACATCAAGTGTGAAGATAATCTCCTGCAACCATTACACGCAGTCCGAAATCTGCCTGATGAAAAAGTTTTAATTCTCACTACAGGTTCTCAGGGTGAATCGATGGCAGCAATGACTCGCATTGCTAATAAAGAACATCCTCATATTAAAATCCGCCAAGGAGATACAGTAGTATTCTCTGCTAACCCCATTCCCGGAAATACGATCGCTGTAGTCAACACCATTGATAAATTAATGATTCAGGGTGCAAAAGTGGTCTATGGACGGGATAAAGGGATTCACGTCTCTGGTCACGGCTGTCAGGAAGAGCAAAAGCTGATGATTGCTTTAACTCGACCCAAGTTCTTTGTGCCATTTCACGGCGAACATCGGATGCTAGTGAAGCACGCAGAAACGGCTCAGAGTATGGGCATTCCCGCAGAAAACATGATCATTATTCAGAATGGTGATATTGTCGAACTGACTGAAGATGCGATTCGGGTTGCTGGTAAAGTGCCATCTGGTATCGAATTGGTGGATACTACTAGTTCGGGTATGGTAAGTGCCAAAGTGCTGCAAGAACGGCAACGCATGGCTTCAGAAGGCATTATTACCATTGCCGCTGCAATTGATTGGAATGGTAAACTGTTGGCGAAACCAGAAACTCACCTCCGGGGTGTCGTTACAACTGTAGAGCGATCGCTGTTACAAACCTGGGTAAAACAACGCATTGAAGAAATTCTCACTGTGCGCTGGACAGAATTTGCTCCTGAGCAAGGTGAAGCAGCAGATATAGACTGGGGCGGATTGCAAGGAACTTTAGAACGAGAATTGCAACGTTCTATCCGTCGAGAATTGCAATGTCAGCCATCTGTGACTTTATTGATGCAAATTCCTGATGAGCCACCTGTCAAAGTTGCCGATGGCAGAAGACGGCGGACTCGGACTGCTGCTCAAGTAGCATCATAGAGAATTTAAGGTAAAAATCTCATACAGAGAGAAGTTTGAGCGGCGCTTTCACCGCTCAAACTTCGATGGGCGCAAAGACACAGAATTTTTCTGAACGTCTTTGCGCTTTCTTTTCTCATGGGTATAGAGCTTGCCTATAATTGGTTGCTATCACTGAAGGCGTACTACTAAGATAGATTGCAATACGGTTCGGTTAAGGCAAGAGACGCGATAAATCGCGTCTTTGCAATTAGCAGCGTGTCATCAAAAAACTTTATCCGAAACGTATTGGGATGAATTGCGCTGTAGAGTACCAAAACATCCATAAGCAACTTCATCTGATTTTAACGCTTCAGACTGTATCATTTTCAAATTGCCACTGCTAACGTAAGTTTTGTGAAATGCAATCTTATTCTACTCGCTCAAAAATCACTACTTCTACGGTATTCAACCAGCGATGAACAAGACATACTTACGTGAGAAAGTGGGAACACGGAGAGGAAAAAAGCCTTCTAGGGTATTACTGATGTTTATACTTAGCAAAAATTCTTTTGGAAAGACCTTATATTAAGTTGTGTAAATGTTACACTAAAACCTATCCAATGACGGATGTCTTTACTAAAATCTAAACTATGTCAAGTTATGAACAAGATCGTAATATTACACTACCGATCCCCAGAAATTTGCGATTAACTTGACGTAGTAATAAATTAGGTTCTGACTTAAGTGGCTAATCAGATATTACATTATATCGCAGTCAGAACGCGATTTTTCCGGGAAAGTTCGTTGCCACGTTGTATATATTCATCAAAAAGGTGAATAGCCTCAATAACACAGAGGGTTAACCATGAAGGTATTCGACAATACCACGAAAAAGATTTTTCTGGCGAGCTGGGTATCAATCAATCAAGCAGAGACTACTGACCATAAAGTAAGCCAGCTTAACCATTCTCCTTCCAAGCCTTACTGGGATATTCTCCAACCCCTACGGCAACGAGTAGAAAACATTCAAGTCCGCGATCGCCAACTAGCTCACCGTTTGTGCAAATTTATTCCATCTCAGTGCCCCTTTGAGCGCGATGTCAAATTATTTGGGAAGACCTTGTTTCACATCCCACCCATGTGCAAGCTCAACCCCTTATATGAAGAAGTGGTTGGTTTACGTTTCCGAGCGTTGTGCTATCTAGCCGACGACTGTGGCGAAGATGTATCGCAGTACTGCTAATACTGAGATATGAGCGCTTAGGAAAAAGTTAGGAGTCAGGAGTAAGAGGTCGGGGATCAATAATATAACTCCTAATTCCTAACTCCTAACCATTTTTTATTATTTTTTTACTATTTCTTTTGCCATTTTTGAATGGCATCCTGAGCATCTTCGTAAGCGCCTGTCTCCTCTGGAACTAGCGCAGCAGTTGCAATTGCGGCACTACGATCTCCTTCGGCAGCGCGGCGCTTGGCCATGTCTAAAATTTTCTCACTCCATTTATTGATCGACTTTTGGGCACTATCAAAGCCTGGTTGACCTGCTGGCACTTTCTTGGCAACTTCGATCGCCCGATTGTAAGTAGATGCCTGTCCAGATTTAATTAAGGCATTAGCTGCATCTAAAAGAGTTTTGTTACTCACATACTGCTTGCCCTCTAGCCGCCACAGATTAATAGCTGCTTGTGCTTTGGCGTAGGGGGCTTCATCTTTGGTAATTAATCGAGCGGCAGCAATAGCAGCAGCATACTGTCTTTGTTTAGCACGACCCTCTGCTAAATCTAAAATCATCCGACTCCAAATCTTAATATTCTCTTGGGCTTGTTCGTACAGTGGTTCACCAGTTTTAATTTTCCGGGCTGTAGCGATCGCCATACTCAAATCGCTAGCCTGAGTTTGTCTGAGCGACATTTTCGCCAAGTCTAATACTGCTTGATTCCGCTTTTTCGACTCGGAACTAGAGATGATTTGGGCGCTAGATTGGTTGTTAAGTCTAACTACTGAAGTACTATCACTTGGTAAATTGTCGATAATCTGGCGATCGCTAGCAGTAGCATTAGGCGATGCAGTTGATATTTGCTTAATTCTAAAAGTTTCTTGATTGCGAAGAAAAACTACAGCAATTAAACCTGCTACTAGCAAGCTGCCTCCGCCCCACAAGATAAACTGTTTCCAAAAAGGGAGACTTGGCTGATTTGTTGGCAATCGAGAGACGTAACCTTTGGAAGAATTGGGGATAAATCTTCCCCTAGGATTCGCTCCCAAAGAAGTTTCCGCCATTGGCTGGGGAAGTAAGTTAGTCGCTGACTGCTGGACTGGTTTACCTTTAGGCTTCTCGATCTTGTGTTGGGAGGAGTTCACAGTAGCTTCTCCCCATCTGCCCCGTTCTGCTGAAGTTCTGGGGTAATCGTCAAGGGGAGGCGCTGCAAGAGCAACAGCAAAAGATTCTTCGGGATAAATCACTGGATTTGCTTCAAAGTCACTTTCCATTGCCAATTCTGGCAAGATTATCTGCGCCCTTGATGGGATGATAGTTGCAGGGTTTTGGACAGGTCGCCAGTGGTGGTGACATAATTTTGGCATGAGCAGACTTAGGTAACTTTCTAAATCTGAAAGGTTACTGCCATTACCAGAACGCAAAGCTTCTAATAAAGCTGCTGTAAAGAATCCGTGACCTAATTCGCTACTTTCGTGAGAAAATTGCTCTGGTTGACAAGAAAGAATTGTCGCTAGTTGTAGTTCTTGGGCTAGTTCTATTGTTTCTTCACCAACGGGAGCATCCGCTTGAGTGCCAAAAGCGCGGTTGATATCGAGTAGTAGCAATACATTCAAGTCAGCAAGTTGGAGACTTTGCATTAGCGATCGCAATTCTATGCCAGTCTCTTGCACGAGTTCGGGGTTGCCCTCTGCTGGCATTAAGTAATCTTTGCCCTTGTAATTGACTCCATAACCGCTAAAGAATAACCACAGATAGTCTTCCGGTTGCCAACTTGTAGCTGCCAAATCCTCAAGCAGCAGCAGAATATTCTCTTTAGTTGGATAAGTTGATCGATCTCCAATTGGCGGCGAAGTATCCGTCATTAGCAGGCAATGTTTGGGGAGAAAGCCTGCCTCTGTCACCAAAAAATCCTCTAGTGCCTCAGCATCGGCTTGGGCACAACTTAAAGGTTGAAATAACTGATAGTGATTGATGCCAATCGCGATCGCCCAGTAATTTGCCATCCCGCTCTTTGTCAGTTATTGTTTGCTGGTCTTAAAATTGCGGTTGGCTTTGCCAAAAAAACAAAGCTAACCTATGTCTTATAGTCTAGGTGATTCTCATCGAATCTTAAGTTAGAATGTAATTTTTATTACGTTAACTAGTCGGAAAATACCTTTTACCTAATTTCAATAACAGATCATCATTAAGGAGATAGAAGGTCATGAGCAAGATTGCTGCTCACCTACCATCATCGATCACTCCCTTTTCAGTTATTAGCCAAATTGCCAGAAGAATCCGGATAGTTCCTTTATTAATTTTGCTCATATCCACTGTTCCTGCGTGGTTTTTGACGGAAGCGATCGCGCCCCAGGTTGTGCGAGCTTACACCGCGAGAGTCGATCTAGCTATTGACCGCCTGCCGGAAGAAAACTATGAAACCGTTCTACGGAGGGCGGAAGCGGCCGCTAGAGCCGCCGCCCAAAGGAGCTTCGACCAAGATATCTTGGTGACAGATGTTTCAATCATTGTATCCGTACAAAATTTTGGAGCGATCGCACCAGTTCTGGCATTAGATGTGAGTCGTCCCCAATGGCGATCGCGTCCCGATGCCCAAAATTGGGCTACTTACTTCAAAACTGCGCGATCGCTACTTTTCTTTGACAATAGCTCTACAGCAGCTAACGGTGTATCAAGCAAAAAATGAAGGATTGAAGAAGAGGCAAGAGAGCAGGGAGCGTGGGGAATAGAACAGAAAGGGGATTCGACCCCTCCCTGTTCGAAAACCACTTAACAAAAAGTGAGGGACTTAAACCCATATTCCGCTTTGCTTCACGGCAGGATGAAAGGATCATTTCCTCTCGCTCCCTGTCCTCTTCCCCCTGGCTCTTCGTTGAGCTAGATACGGAGACGTAAAGAGTGGAATACTTAAATAATTCCTTCTATTTCCGTGTCCTACTTCAATCTCAACTTATCAATTCAACTTAGCTGTTGTTCTTCGCGTCAGTGGATGGCCTAGAATAAGAAGGTTGTCAAGAATCACGATATCTGCTGACATGGCTGTTCCTAAGAAGAAAACTTCCAAATCAAAACGAGATAAACGTCGAGCTACCTGGAGGCACAAAGCCGTCGTCGAAGCTCAGAAAGCCCTCTCTCTGGGTAAGTCAATTTTGACTGGACGTTCTACATTTGTGTATCCAACGGCTGAAGAAGAGGAAGAAGAATCATAATTTCCCAGTCAGGCAAAGCATAAACAGCACCAATCTTCTTACTACTGGATCAACGCTTTTTATTAGCTTTCCTGATTGCATTTTGAATCATAGATACTCTACACAAGCTCATTAGCTCGATAAAAATTGGTAGTGAGTAATTGGGAACATCCATTACCCATTACCTATCACTGATGAGTGATAATTAAGTAATCATATACAAGTAAAACGTCTGGTAGTGTTGGCAATTCAGCAAAAAAGCTTGTAAACACTTTGAGAAAACTTATTTTTCTCCAACTATGCTAGGAAAATTTTTTCACAAACCAGGGAAAGAAGAGGGGGAACGTGTTCCTCCTGGTCAACACTTAGCTAAAGGTTTCCCCGTACTAACTTACGGCGCAACTCCCCAAGTCAGCATTGAGGAATGGGAGTTTCGAGTTTGGGGTTTGGCAAAACCTGCTACCTTTAGTTGGTCAGACTTTATGGCGCTACCTCAACATGAATTCACGGCAGACTTCCACTGTGTAACGCGCTGGTCTAAGCTTGATGTCAAATGGACTGGCATTAAAGTTACAGATTTCATGGAGCTGATTGAGCTAGATCCGAAAGCAGCCCACATTATGGAACACTGCTACGGCGGCTACACTACCAATATTTCTGTAGAAGATTTCATCCGAGAAGAAAACTTCTTTGCCTTTAAAGTCTTTGGTGAAGACCTTCCATCTGAACATGGTGGCCCAATGCGGCTAGTTGTTCCCCACCTCTACGCTTGGAAAAGTGCTAAGTGGATTAATGGTTTAGAGTTTTTAGCTGGTGAAGAACTTGGTTTTTGGGAGCGTAATGGCTACCATCGCCGTGGTGAACCTTGGGCTGAGGAGCGTTACAGCAACGCTTTTGGATTTTAGATTTTAAATTTCTTCTTTAATCCAGAATTGAAAATCTAAAATTGGCATAATTAGGAGTTATGGATTTTTATCATTAACTCCTAACTTTTTAACCCAAAAGTTTCTTGATGAGTGGCAATTTGCCCTGGTATGGAGCGTATCGCCATTTTAAATCGAGCCAGAAAGAGTTTTGCAATACACTTTTGTTATGGGAAAAAGTGTCAAAACTAGCTTTGCCGTGATAGTTGCCAATACCGCTATCTCCGACTCCACCAAATGGTAAAGACGAGACACCAACCTGCATCACTGTGTCATTAATGCAGACCCCACCAGATGAAGTTTCCTGCAAAACTCGCTTTTGCAGGTTTTTGTTTTGAGAAAATAAGTATAAAGCCAGAGGTTTAGGTCTAGAGTTAATCAACGCGATCGCTTCGGCAACGTCAGTATATTCAATAATTGGTAAAATTGGCCCAAAAATCTCTTCCTGCATTACAGAATCTTCCAAAGAAACATTATCAATCACTGTGGGAGCGATATAACGCTCTGAAGATTGATTTTCTCCACCGATGATAACTTCACCGTCTTTGAGAAAATTTACCAATCTATCAAAGTGTTTTTGACTAATAATTCTGGCATAATCAGGACTACTTATAGGATTCTCACCATAAAATTCTTTTAGGCATTTTTTCAGCCCATCTATTAAATCTTTTTTGATTTTTTTATTAACTAAAAGATAGTCAGGGGCGATACAAGTTTGCCCAGCATTAATAAATTTGCCCCAAGTGATTCGTCTGACAGTGTGTTCAAGATTAATATCAGTATCTACTATACAAGGACTTTTACCACCCAATTCTAAAGTAACTGGTGTGAGATATTTTGCTGCTGCTGCCATAACGATTTTGCCGATAGCTGTGCCACCCGTAAAAAAGATATGATCAAACTTTTCTGCAAGTAGTTTTTGACTTGCTTCCACATCTCCTTCTACGACTGCAATATAAGCTGGGTCGAAATGTTTGGCAATAATCTTAGCAATGACACCAGAGGTATGAGAAGCAATTTCTGAAGGCTTGATAATTGCACAATTCCCGGCTGCGATCGCACCGACTAACGGTGAGATAATTAACTGAAATGGATAGTTCCAAGGGCCAATGATTAAAACAACCCCTAAAGGTTCTGGATAAATTTTTGCTGAGTAGGAAAAAAAATCAAAGGAAACGGGTGCTTTTTTGGGCTTAGTCCAATTTTGAAGATGTTTTATAGCGTAATCGATTTCTTTAATGACACCTATTTCTGTAAGGTAAGCCTCTAATTCTGGTTTATGTAAATCCGCTTTTAATGCCTCGACTATTGCTTGCTCATGCTCAATTATGGCTTGCTTGAGATTTTTGAGTTGTTCAATGCGAAAAGTAACATCTTTAGTTTTACCAGTTTCAAAAAACTCTCGCTGATTCTGGATAATATCGCCAATCTTAGATAATTCAGTGGTAATCATTGTTTGGTATCCTAAAAAACTATGTTTTTAATGTGGAGTTACTATCTCAGCATATTTAATTCGTCATTTTTTAGCGTTGGACTTTCTAATTAGAATATTTAATTGAATTTTTTGGGAGATATTAGTAAAGTTATAATTTATGAAGTATCAGGATAAAATACCCCGTAATTCATAAATTATAATTGCTAATTTTCTCATGTTGTGGCGGGTAAAAGGACAATAAACACACTACCTTTCCCCAATTCAGAATTCAGCAAAATAATGCCTTGATGTGCCTCGACAATTCGACGAGCAAGGTAGAGTCCTAAGCCACTACCAGAACTCTTGTGACTACCTTGACGAAATCGTTCAAATATGGTGGCTTGTTCTTCGGTGGGAATCCCTGGGCCAGTATCCGCGATCGCAATGCTAATATATTCAACTGGATTGGATTTACCAGATAACTGAGATTGACTACTTTTGTCTAAGTGTCGTTGAGAAGTGAAACGAATAGTCACAGACCCGGAGTCGGTAAATTTGATTGCATTGCCGATCAGGTTTGTAAATAGACGATACAATTCTAAGCGATCGCCCATCACTGTGTTTGATCCTTCAGTAAAATCCAAATTTAGCGACAGTTTTTTATCTTGAGCTAGAGGTGCTAATTCTCCAGTCACCTCCTCTAGCAAACGTCCCAGATTAACTGGTTGAAATGCCAAACTTTTGCGACCTGCTTCAAAGCGATAAACTTCCAATAAGGTATTGACCATAGTAAGCAGGTTGATATTACTACGGGCCATAATGGTGATTACTTCGTGCATTTGTGGTGATAATGTTCCCAATGCACCTTGCTGAAATAGCATCAACATGCGATCGGCTGCCACTAAAGGAGTGCGTAAATCGTGGGTGAGGCGAGAGACAAAATCTTCTCGCTGGCGGGCAATTTCATCACGTTCATCCATACTATGCTTCAAACGTAGGAGCGATCGCACTCGTGCCAGCAATTCGTCTACTGTTACAGGTTTACGGATAAAATCATCAGCACCTAAGTCTAATCCGTGAGCAACGTTGGGTGCATCGTGGGCAGTAATCAGCAGGATAGGGATATATTGTGGCAATTTCATCTCTCCACGAATGTGCTTAGTAACTTCGTACCCATCCATATCTGGCATCATCAGATCCAGCAGAACCAAGTCACAAGGAGAAGCTTTCAATTCTGCTAAAGCCGAAATCCCATTTTCTGCGGTGCTAATCGTGTAACCTTCTTCCTCCAAAATAGTTTTGATCAAAAACACGTTATCAGGAGAGTCATCAACTACCAGAATTTTGCCAGAACGAGAAGATTGTGAAGTCATATAGATGCAAGGTACGGGATAAAAGTAAATTTTTAGGGAAACTGGTTTATTGGTATAGTTTTTGAGATAGTTCTCTTAAGTAAACTTCCTCCAAAGAAAATTGTTTACCAAGAAATTTATATAAATGTGTTTTAAAAACTACTTTACTGACCTTTTTAGCAGATAGCTACAAGCTAATTGAATTATGGCTCCTAAACTTCTAGAACTGAATACAGAGAATGGCGGCAATATTTTAGTTACTAAATGTATCAGTAGGTCGAGTATCGGCTACCAGTAAGTTGTTTAGAAAAGTAAAAATTAGCTTCGATTCCGTAAATTGCAATAATATAGTCAAATTTGTCCTTAGAACACGTCTCTGCAATAATATTTTTTTATACATAAATAAATTAGGGTTACAACAATTGTTGTAACCCTACAAAACGCTATATTCAATCTGCTCGAAAACCACTATAGAATAACAATTAACTTCATAACTACCGAATTATGAGCAATTCTTTACATTTACTATATGTAGATTAATAGTTTGCAAAGGTAAATACTTTCTTGCTTGCCTGCGTGGGATAAGTGACGCTAGTGTTAAAAGAAATCATGCAAACTAAAACCATCATCCCAGAAGTCGAGTAGGAAGCTAGAATGGCAATTCCAAATAAAGAAGTAAAATCTAATACAGATATTTTAGATAATAGACGCACCCAAACTCGCATCCAGGTTCGTATTCCTAAAGACTTGCATGAGGAACCAGTCATTTCACGACTGGTTTCTCACTATGGGATCACTGTTATTATTGCTGATGCTCAGGTAAGCGCAAACGTGCCACAATATAGCTGCTTCGATCTGGAACTGCGAGGTACTGTTTCTCAGATTGAAAGTGCCCTAACTTACCTGGATGAACTAGATTTAGAAGTTTTGCAGCAATCCAGCCCTGAAGAAGATGGTTGGTAAATTGAATTCTCAGTCCTGAGTTATGAGTGCTGAGTCAAAAACACTCAGCACTTAGCACTCAGCACTTGTTACAGATTTTAGGCCATTTGATTTTCAATCGCCCACCGCGCTAGTTCAGTGCGGTTATGGAGATTAGTTTTGCCCAACATATTGGACACATGGCTTTCAACCGTGCGCTGACTAACATTTAGTTCTTCAGCAATTTCCCGGTTAGCTAAACCCCTAGCAACAAACTGGACTACTTTCAGTTCGGTTGGGGTTAATTGCACATCGAAGGGAACCTGGATGCGGGAACCGTTTTCGCCTCCTTTTGCTTGGTGTTCTTTCCAACGGATAGTTTGTTTCAGTGAGGATTCAACTTGGGCGACGAGTTCTTCTGGTTCAAAGGGCTTGACCATATAAACATCAGCACCTTTATTCAGACCCTTAACTCGGTCTGCGCTTTGTCCCTTGGCTGAAAGGAAAAGAACCGGAATCCAACTGGTGCGTTCGTTTTGCCGGACTTGTTCCACAAAAGTATATCCGTCCATTTCCGGCATCATCACGTCGCAGATAATCATGTCTGGAACATCTTGCTCTAAAATTTCCAGAGCTTCACGTCCATTTTCGGCGGTGATGACTTCGTATCCCCGGAATTCTAAGTAATCCTTCACCAGCAAGATGAGGTTAGGGTCATCATCAATCAATAGAAGTCGTTTGTGATCTTTCATGCTGGGCTCTTTCATAGCAGTGGCACTTGTCGCGCTTCGGTCCATCAAAGTCTTGAATATTTATCCTCTATGGTGGGTTATTTCGAGATGTTGTCCTTTTTCCTACTTAACTTGCCTTTGCTGTCTCGAAGTCTCAAAAATGCCGAGCATTTTCAAGAGACTAATAGCTCGATAGCAAAAGTCCAGCAAGGATACGTATAGCAGTAGTATCTATAATGCGCTATTATATATCGCATTGAAAGTGGCGGGCGAAAAAACACTGATTAAATAACAATCCTTCTGACTCACAAGTAAGTATTGGCTTAAAGATGACCCTACCTCAAAACCAACCCGCACTTTCTTAAAGCTTACTGCTGTTCCATATCCTTCGGTTGTTAAGCCTCTATGAGGTGTTCACAAGAAACTAGGGAAGTTTCTGGCAAAGGATGGTTGAAAAACGCATATTCTTTTACCACCTTATTGCCTATTAAGTGTTCTTGGATGATCCGCTCAATAACTTCTAGGTTTGCTTGGCGATACCAGGCACCATCAAGGTAAACCACCATTATGGGTCTAGAACAACAAACGCGCAAGCAGTTGGCTTTAGTTCTGTAGACGCATAAGGAATAATTCTGTTGCGACTCATCAAGTTTTAACTCTTTAAGTCGCTCTTTTAAGTATTCCCAGGATACCAGACTAGCTCGTTTTGAGCAGCAATTAGCAATTGTCTGGTCAGCGCAAATAAAAATGTGTCGCTGAATTTTTGCAAGTCCGAAACTTTCTACACAATTACTCAGGGCTTTATATTCTAGATTAGTGGCTTTGGGGATTTGATGGCTTGACTGGATCACTGTATTGTTACTTATCGAGCAGCTCCCTGATTACAGTTCTATAACAATTTCCCAGCTTTGCAAAAAAAGTTGACTAAGAAGAGAATGGGGCATTGGGCAACTTGTACTGAGCAGAGCCTCTCGAATACAAGTATTGGGGATTGGGAAAACTCTTCACTACTCCCGACTCCCTATGACCATATAAAAATATACGTAACTTACAGAGCAGAACCCGAAGGATATAAATAATTAGGCATTAATACTTAAGTACATCAACGATCTTCTAGTTCGGGAACCCGTACTCAAGGAATTCTTGCCATTGGATGCCAATTTTAGGTAAATTAGCACTCAGGGGTTGAGAGTGCTAATCTCTGGAGAAAATAATTATGGCAGCCTTATCTTTAAGCGTTTCTACAGTTAAACCTTTGAGCGATCGCGTTTTCGTAAAAGTGAACGCCTCAGAGGAAAAGACCGCAGGTGGTCTGTATTTGCCTGATACCGCCAAGGAAAAGCCCCAGGTAGGGGAAGTAGTTGCCCTTGGTCCTGGCAAGCGTAACGAAGACGGTAGCCGTCAGGAATTGGAAATTAAAGTCGGCGATAAGGTGTTGTACTCCAAGTACGCCGGCACTGACATCAAGCTCGGCACCGAAGAATATGTACTGCTTTCTGAAAAAGATATTTTAGCAGTCGTTATTTAGTGGTCATTAGTCATTGGTCATTAGTCATTAGCCAATGACAAAGGACAAATGACAAATGACGTAGACGCCCTCCGGGCGGCTTCCCGAAGGGTAGAACAAAAGACAAATGACAAAGGACAACTAAAAATTATGGCAAAGCGCATTATCTACAACGAAAACGCCCGTCGCGCCTTAGAACGAGGCATTGACATCCTGGCTGAGGCTGTAGCTGTTACCCTTGGCCCCAAAGGTCGTAACGTAGTCCTAGAAAAGAAATTTGGCGCACCGCAAATTGTTAATGACGGTGTAACGATCGCTAAAGAAATCGAATTAGAAGACCACATCGAAAACACTGGCGTAGCTTTGATTCGTCAGGCTGCTTCTAAAACCAACGATGCTGCGGGCGACGGTACCACAACTGCTACCGTTTTAGCTCATGCGATCGTCAAAGAAGGCTTGCGGAACGTTGCAGCTGGTGCTAACGCGATTTCGCTGAAGCGTGGTATTGACAAAGCTACTGCCTTTTTGGTAGACAAAATCAAAGAACACGCCCGTCCAGTGGAAGATTCCAAAGCTATTGCCCAAGTTGGTGCGATATCGGCTGGTAATGACGAAGAAGTCGGTCAGATGATTGCCCAAGCAATGGACAAGGTGGGTAAGGAAGGCGTAATTTCCCTAGAAGAAGGGAAATCTATGTTTACCGAATTGGAAATCACTGAAGGGATGCGCTTTGACAAAGGCTACATCTCTCCATATTTCGCTACTGACCCTGAGCGGATGGAAGCAGTTTTTGATGAGCCTTTCATACTGCTAACCGATAAGAAAATCGCTTTGGTACAAGACCTTGTACCAGTGTTAGAGCAAGTAGCTCGTGCTGGTCGTCCTTTGGTGATTATCGCCGAAGATATTGAAAAAGAAGCTTTGGCAACCTTGGTAGTAAACCGTTTACGCGGTGTACTGAACGTGGCTGCTGTTAAGGCTCCTGGCTTTGGCGATCGCCGCAAAGCACTACTAGAAGACATCGCTGTTTTAACTGGTGGTCAATTAATTACCGAAGATGCTGGTTTGAAGCTAGATAACACCAAGCTAGATAGCCTGGGTAAAGCTCGCCGGATCACCATCACCAAGGACAGCACCACAATTGTTGCCGAAGGTAACGAAGCTGCTGTTAAAGCTCGTGTCGAACAGATTCGTCGTCAAATCGATGAAACCGAATCTTCTTACGACAAAGAGAAATTACAAGAGCGTCTTGCTAAACTCTCTGGTGGTGTTGCTGTAGTGAAAGTTGGTGCAGCAACCGAAACCGAAATGAAAGACAAGAAACTGCGCCTAGAAGACGCTATTAACGCTACTAAAGCTGCTGTGGAAGAAGGTATTGTTCCTGGCGGTGGTACAACTCTGGCTCACCTTGCTCCTGAATTGGAAGTTTGGGCAAAGAGCAATCTTAAGGATGAAGAGTTGATTGGTGCGTTGATTGTCGTTCGTGCCTTACCTGCACCTCTGAAGCGGATTGCTGAAAACGCTGGTCAGAATGGTGCTGTGATCGCTGAACGCGTCAAAGAGAAAGAATTCAACGTTGGCTACAATGCTGCAACGAACGAATTCGTCGATTTGTTAGCTGCTGGTATTGTTGACCCTGCGAAAGTGACTCGTTCTGCTCTGCAAAACGCTGCTTCCATCGCTGGTATGGTGTTGACAACCGAATGTATTATTGTTGACAAGCCTGAACCAAAAGATGGTGCTCCTGCTGGCGCTGGTGCTGGTGGCGGCGACTTTGATTACTAATACTTTGTAGTTACATAAGTTGAAAAACAGCTGCTTCCTTTGTGGAGGCCGCTGTTTTTTTGTGCCAGGAGAAGAAGGGTGAGTTACGACAACGCTTGTAAATATTTAGCTGAACAATACCCGACTGAGTTTGTCCGTTGGCTGCTTGGGGTAGAGGTGCAAGAAATTGAAGTCTTAAAAACGGAACTCATGCTTGAACCAATTCGTGCAGATTCTGTGACATTTTTGCAAGCAGCTAACCAAATTTTGCACATTGAATTTCAAACTTTGGCGAAATCTAATCCGGCACTTAATTTCCGAATGCTCGATTATTCTGTGAGGTTGAAGCGTCAATACCGGTGTCCTGTAGTGCAAGTGCTAATCTTTTTGCAGGAAACTACTAATGAAATGGCTTTTACTGAAGAATATGGGGACAACACAACGATTCACCAATATCAGGTTGTTCGTCTTTGGGAGCAAGATTCAACACTATTTTTAGTTAATCCTGCGCTGTTACCTTTAGCAAGTTTGACGCGAACTGACTCGCCATAAACTTTACTGGCACAAGTGGCTGAACAAGTCGCTACAATTCCAGATAGAGAGGAGCGACAAAATATCGCGGGTTGTGTAGAAATTCTGGCGGGTTTGCGGTTTGACAAGGATTTGGTTCGGCAATTTTTACGGGAAGATATTATGAAAGAGTCTGTAATTTATCAAGATATCGTTCAAAAGGAAGCGTTTAAATTGATTAGTCGTCAGCTTAAACGACGCTTTGGTGATATTGATGGATCATTAGTTGAGCAGGTTCGGAATTTATCTGCTGAACAGTTAGAGGAGTTGGGAGAAGAACTGCTTGATTTTTCTGAAATTGCTGATTTGTTAGTTTGGTTAGAACAGCAGGAACAAGCTTAATCAAAATGAATAAAAACCCCCTTTATTACTAAGAGCGGTTAAGAAAATCTTCAGGTTCAATGGCAGCTTGCTTTAAAATTGCACGTAATGTTCCTTCTGGCATATCACCAGAATGATTGGGAATAGTAGTGTAACGATTACTTTCAGGATTAAACCAGATTTCATGACTCCCTGCGGCTTGACGATGAAAAACAAAGCCAAAGGTTTTTAATATTTTGATAATCTGTCTATAGCTAAACCCAGCTAGCCGTCCCATGAATTAACTACTGACCTACAACTAAAGGATAGTTAAATTGTTCAGCTATTGGTTGCAAATAATCTAGTTCTTGATCCTGAGATTGTGCTTCTAATAACTTACGCGCTACATCACGAGCAATTTCTAAAGTTTCAGCAACAGTCCGTCCTTGAGCTACTAAACCTTGAAGTTCATCAGATGTTGCTAAATAAACGCCTTCAGGTAATTTCTCAATGTGGATGTTTAGCAATCTTTCCATTATTGTATGCAGATGTTACTATTTGGAGCGAGCTATTTAATTCTTATCGTATCGCTTTTTTGAACTACAGCGATGTCTACAACAGGCTACGACTACGCACTTCCACTTTTCCATAAAAACTCATAAGCCAAATTAATCCTGACCGATTTTCTGGGTTTCGTTGCGTTGTCTTGGTCTTGAGATGTGCCATCACAATTACACCAAAAGGATTGGTAGTTTACTCTAAGGACTATCGTAATCAGTAAGTTGTTCGCTCATTAATTAAAACAAAAAGTATCTCTGTGCCATTGGTAAAACTGTCGCAGGTTCACAAATTAGCAACTCACCATCTGCCCTAACTTGATATGTTTCTGGATCTACTTCAATGTGGGGTAGTGCATCATTTAGCTTCATATCCCGCTTACTCAATTGGCGTGTGCCAGAAACTGCTACTGCTGATTTTTGTAACCCTAGCTGGCTGGGAATTTCGTTCTCTAAAGCTGCTTGGGAAACAAAAGTTAATGATGTGGCATGACGCGCTCCTGCAAAACTACCAAACATCGGGCGCATATAAACTGGTTGCGGTGTGGGAATACTGGCGTTTGCATCGCCCATTTGCGACCATGCAATCATTCCGCCTTTAATCACTATCTCTGGCTTAACGCCAAAAAACGCGGGATGCCACAAACATAAATCTGCTAATTTTCCTTCTTCTACTGAACCCACATATTGAGCAATTCCGTGAGCGATCGCAGGGTTAATTGTATACTTAGCAACATATCTTTTTGCCCGAAAATTATCTGCTTTTTGTTCATCTCCCTGTGGGTTAAGAATTCCCCGTTGCACCTTCATTTTGTGAGATGTCTGCCAGGTACGAATTATCACTTCGCCTACCCTTCCCATTGCTTGGGAGTCGGAGGAAATCATGCTAAATGCGCCTAAGTCGTGCAAAATGTCTTCGGCAGCAATGGTTTCTCGGCGGATGCGAGACTCAGCAAAAGCAACATCTTCAGCGATCGCAGGGTCGAGGTGATGGCATACCATCAACATATCCAGATGTTCATCTAAGGTGTTGAGGGTGTAAGGGCGTGTGGGATTGGTGGAAGATGGCAGAACGTTGCCTTGTCCGCAAACTTTGATGATATCTGGTGCGTGTCCTCCACCTGCGCCTTCGGTGTGATAGGTATGGATGACACGATTCTTGAAAGCTGCGATCGTATCTTCGACAAATCCGGCTTCGTTCAGGGTATCGGTATGAATCGCCACTTGCACCTCATATTCATCCGCAACGCTGAGGCAAGTATCAATTGCTGCGGGTGTGGTTCCCCAGTCTTCATGGAGTTTTAACCCCATTGCACCGGCGGCTACTTGTTCTACAAGTCCTTGGGGTTGACTGGCGTTACCTTTGCCCAAAAATCCTAAGTTTACGGGAAAAGCATCAGCCGCTTGCAGCATTCGGTAAATATTCCAAGGGCCGGGGGTGCAGGTAGTGGCATTTGTACCTGTAGCCGGGCCAGTACCGCCGCCGATCATGGTGGTAATACCGGATGCGATCGCAACTTCAATCTGTTGGGGGCAAATAAAATGAATATGGGCATCAATCCCGCCAGCAGTGAGAATCATTCCTTCACCAGCTAAAGCTTCAGTTCCGGGGCCAATAATAATATCTACATTGTCTTGAATATAAGGATTTCCGGCTTTACCAATTTTGAAAATCTTGCCATCTTTAATGCCAATATCCGCTTTGACAATTCCCCACCAATCAAGAATTAAGGCATTAGTAATTACTAAATCTACAGCACCATCGGCGTTAGAAATGGGGGATTGTCCCATTCCATCTCTAATAACTTTTCCGCCGCCAAATTTCACTTCGTCGCCGTAGCTTGTGAAATCTTGTTCAACTTCTATAAATAATTCTGTGTCTGCAAGTCGGATGCGATCGCCTACTGTTGGGCCGTAGGTTTCGGCGTAGGCGCGACGATCCATTCTGTAAGGCATATAAAATCCTTTTTTTTAACGCAAAGGGACGCGGAGGGAAGCGCAAAGGGACGCGGAGGTTTTTAGAGGTTTCCGTTAATTTTGGCGTTGAAGCCGTAGACTTGGCGAGTACCGACGAGGGGGACTAGAGTTATTTCTTTTTCATCGCCTGGTTCAAAGCGGACTGCGGTTCCGGCGGGGATATCGAGGCGCATTCCTCTAGCTTGTTCTCTGTCAAAGTTTAAGGCGGTGTTAACTTCATAAAAGTGATAATGGGAACCTACTTGTATCGGGCGATCGCCTGTATTTGACACTTGTAATTTTATAGTTGGACGACCAACATTTAGTTCAATTTCACCTGCTGGTGTGATAATTTCCCCAGGAATCATAATAAATTAAAAATTAAAAAATTACCGAATTGGATTATGTACTGTCACTAACTTTGTGCCATCAGGAAAAGTAGCTTCAACTTGCACATCATGTACCATTTCTGGTATACCTTCCATGACATCATCCCGCGTTAATAGTGTTGTACCATAACTCATCAATTCAGCCACAGTTTGCCCATCCCTTGCACCTTCTAAAATGGCAGCAGAAATATAAGCAACTGCTTCAGGATAATTAAGTTTTAGCCCCCTTCCTTTCCGTCTTTCTGCTAATAAAGCAGCAGTAAAAATTAATAACTTATCTTTTTCCTGCGGCGTAAGTTGCATTATTATCTCCTCTGTGTTCTCTGCGCCTCTGCGGTTCGTTTAAACCTGCCACACTCTTGGTATACAATTACCACGATTCAGAAAAGAAACTCGTAGCAACTGCCAAACATTAATAAACCAGTTTCTCACCTCAGAAGTAGAAGAACCGCGATATCGGCACAATAATCCATGTTGTAATCGGCTAGCACCCGCTTCTCCTTCCCCATTCCATAAACTTCGTGTTTTTTCGACAATTTCTGCTGAAACTGCACCACCAACCCAAACTAGACTACCTACTATTGGTTTTCCAGCCAAGCCGTGGGGACTGTGGAAAATGTCTTCGCTACCGCGTAAGCATTGCCGATCAATCCATAAAGGAACGCCTTGCTGCCAAATTTCTGTGTGCGATCGCCATTCCCCTTGCAAGAATTTTTCTCCTCTAGCACTGCGACCAAACCGGGTAATTTCCCAGCCTAACCAACTGCCCCCGGTTGCTAATTCTACCCGTAAATCTTGCCGATAAATCGCGTCGTTAAATAAAATTGTCTCCTGCGGCAACCACTCCAAACAAGCGCCAGCGTCAACTTGCATCTGGATGGTTTGCCTAGCTTGTAAGCCATTACTGCGATATATTTTACTTGCAGCAGCTGTAGTAATTAAGGCTTGGGCTTGGGGTTGGAGGTGGATATTAGAGGATAAGCGATCGCCTCCTACCATTCCCCCAGCTGTATGCAAAATTACGCTATGACAAACTTTGTCTCCTTCTGGATAAAATGGCCGTTGTACCTTCAGGGGCGCTTGTTGGTGATTGTAAATTAACTGGGTTGCACCCTGGCGATCGGCATAGACTAAATTAAGTTTTCCATGCCAACCTTCTGCTATTTGTGAGTTACAGGTCATTTATAAAGTAAACATTAAATTTCAGATGGATTACATTCCATTAATTCACTATGCCAGCTGAGAGGGTGACAAGGCAACTCTAAGCTAGATGGGACAAAACTTTGAGAAGATGGTGGAGACAAAAAATAGGGAGCATTTTTGTGGCTCCCCC
>NZ_JBALEQ010000087.1:0-58653 GCF_036917775.1 Nostoc sp. | reverse complement strand
CCTCAAACCTCATAAACAACTCTATTTTCAGCGTGGTTTTTCTGCCCTCTCCCTTATGCAGCAAACTTTATAGGTCGCTTGTCACCCTCTGAGGTTTTCAACCTTTTTATTTTGTAAAAATAGGCACTAAACCTTGATAGATGAATGAAGACAGGATAATAAAGCTTCTTCTAACGGGAATACTTTAAAGTAGGGTGAATAGTTTCGTCCTCAACATTGTTTCCGTGGCATCTATAATTTAGACTCGAAATGCTCAACTTATCCAGGATGAATCGGTTTTGGCGTGTCCCTGTGGGTAATTTCTGGCGGCAAAATTTGCAGCGATCGCCTTTGACAGAAGTGGAAGATTCAATTTCCTTGCGGGTGCTGGTGCTAGTATTGGTTATTTTGGGAATTGGGGCGACAGATATCGCCGCCGAGACTTCATTCAGTTTTTGGGCGTTACCCCTAAGTGTATTGGGTGCGATTTGGAGTTACTATCGTCGCCGCGATGCCAATGTTGCAGTTAAATTTTGCATCGCTATCGGAATGTTAATGGCACTCGGTAGTTTCTTTGGGCGGTTAGTGGGAGAGTTAAATGATACGCGGTTGGGTTTGGCGGAGTTATTAATTCAACTTCAGGTGTTGCACAGCTTTGATACACCCCGCCGGAAAAATTTGGGCTATTCGATTGTTATAGGACTGATTTTATTGGGTGTGGCGGCAACGTTAAGTCAGACTTTAGCATTTGCACCTGTGTTGCTGTTATTTTTAGCGATCGCTCTGCCAACTTTAGTGCTAGATTATCGCTCACGCTTGGGTTTACAGCCATTAAAAACTCAAAAGGAAAAATTCAACCCAAAGAATTCCTCAACTCTGAATTTTAAATTTTTAACTCTGACTTTTTTACTAATTGTCAGTCTGGGACTGGCAATTTTTGCTGTTTTACCAAGATTTCCCGGTTATCAATTACGGAATTTTCCTGTAAGTTCTTCTATCCAGTTAAAAGGTAATTTTACAGGTCGTACTATCATCAATCCCGGTTATGTCCGTCAAGGTAGTGGTAATAATCAAGGTAGTGGTACGGGACAAGGCCAAAATGGTGAACCAGGTAAGGTAGATAATAACTTTTATTACGGTTTTAATAGCCAAATTAACCAAAATCTGCGCGGTGAGATGAAACCCAAGGTTGTGATGCGGGTGCGATCGCAAGCTGAGGGTTTTTGGCGAGTACTAGGATTTGACCGCTATACGGGTAAAGGATGGGAAGTTTCGCGTAATGAAGATGTTACGACCATCAAGCGATCGCCTTGGTCTTACCAAATTTTCCTGAGCCCACCTCTGACTACTGCTAAAACCCAAGAAATAGTACAAACTTATACAGTAGTGGCGGACTTGCCTAACCTAATTCCGGCGATGGCTTATCCTAAAGAGATTTACTTTCCGACACCAATGGTTGCGGTTGATAAAGAAGATGGATTGCGATCACCTGTGGAATTATCAGAAGGACTCACCTACACAGTAATCTCTGAAGTACCATACCGCGATCGCACTTCATTAGGTCAAGCTTCTACTAATTATCCACGAGATATTAAACAGCATTATCTGCAAATTCCTCCCGAAATTGCCGAAAAAGTCCGGCAGCGTACTGAAGAAATTCTCGCTAACTACAGTCAAGAAGGAGTCACAAGGTCTTCTAAAAGCCTAGATTCAGCCTATGAAAAGACTCTCTACTTAGCTCAATACCTCAAACAACGCTACTCGATTCCCCAAAATGCCTTAGATTTGCCTTATTTGGGAGAAAAAGATGATTTAGTAGAAGCTTTTTTATTCAAATATAAAGGTGGTTATCCAGACCACTTCTCTACAGTTCTCACAGTGATGCTACGTTCCATTGGTATCCCAGCGCGGTTAGTGGCAGGGTTTAGTTCAGGAGAATTTAATCCATTTACAGGGCTATATGTTGTCCGTAATACTGACGCTTATGCGATGACAGAAGTATATTTTCCGAAATATGGCTGGTTTGCCTTTGACCCGATTCCCAATCATCCCCTCATACCTCCATCAATAGAAGATACTCAGACTTTTAGTGTCTTGCGCCAGTTATGGCACTGGGTTGCTGGATGGCTACCTTCTCCAGTGACAGGTTTATTGAATAATGTATTTGAGACAATATTTAGGTGGGTGATTAGAGCGATCGCTTGGTTTTTAGCTTTATTTTCTCAAGGTTGGTTTGGTATATTAACTGGCTTAATCTTGGCAACTACAGCGGCTTTCTTCGGTTGGCTGGGTTGGAGTCAGTGGCGAGAGTGGCGCAACCGCCGATGGTTAAAGAAATTGCCAGCAATGGAAAGCCTTTATCAACAAATGCTACAATGGACAACCCAAAAAGGTTTAGGTAAACATCCAGCACAAACACCTTTAGAGTATGCCAAAGGATCATACCAGCATCATCCCCCAGCAACTGCTGAGGTAATAGATGAGATTAGCCAAGCTTATGTTAGCTGGCGTTATGGTGGTCATACGCCTAACTTGAAGCGACTGTGGCAAAGATGGCAAGGTATCAAAAATGCTGGTAAGGCTGATAAGTAACTCCAGTTGCGGGTTATCAACTGACGTGTGTTTGCTAACCCTCAATTCATACAATGTTTTTGTTAAGTTCTATAGAATAAACTCTAAATGCAATAAATCCTAAAATACCAAATATAGCTGTAGCTATACCTGTCTTTCAACCTGCCTCCTTAAGAATTATTTCCGTCGTTTCGGCATAGGACGCATCGCTTCCCGACCCAACATAAACATCCCTGCAACACCCAAACTAACAAACCAAACATATTGATACCAGTATTGCCGAATCTGCTCGCCAGTGCTGAGTTCTGGATGCAAGGTGTTCAAGTACAGTAGTAGCACTAATATCATCAGTGCCCCAAAACCAACAAAGCTTAAGCCAACACGAATTCGTACAGGTCGCAGTTCAAAATCACTAATAGTATCTAGGTCAATTTCTGCTAATTCCTTAAAGGAGTCATCTGCCAAAGATGAGGTTGCTTGAAATTTATCACTCAGTTTTGGTGGCAAAATCGGCGATAGTGTTGCTACAGTTGGGCGGCGTAGTAAAGCCTCGGTATCTCGCAGCAATTGCAATGGCTTACGGTTAGTAGTTTGTTGAGCAAACTCTATATTGTCTGTGGAAGTTGGGGTATTGGCTTTACTTTCAAAATCCATACTACGCTTCAGAAAAACCAGGATATACATAGCCTAGCGAATCATCAGAAAAATGAATCAAAATAATATAATTATGAATTATAAATTACTCGTCCATCTCTTTTAATGTTGCTAATGCCGATGGAGATAAGCGACTCAGATAGCGAAATATCCAGTACTTAAAGATAGTGTTTAAAATTACAGGGAATGTCGCAATAAATAAAAATATTGCATTTCTACTGGCTGGCAAACCTAAATGTTCTGCGAATCCTTCTAGAAGAACCTCCCACCCATCTGGGGAGTGGAATCCTACGAATATATCTGTAAAGAGAATAATTATAAAAGCCTTAGCACTATCGCTCAATCCATAAACTATAGTATCTATGAAAGACTTCACAATCACAATTTCTCTTTTACTATAAACGATAATTATACTAAAAGAAATTAATGAGATCAAATCAGCAAAAACATTACTAACAGCACTATTAGTTTTTAGATTAAATTCCTCAGCTATCTCAATTGCTTTATCCTTTATTTTTTCTTTAATTACCTCCGAAGAAAGAGCTGGTGCATTATTTAATAAAGATTCAAACCTCAAATTTTTTTGGAAATTAGATAATTCATGGAGAGCTTCTTTTTCCATGTCAGAATTTATGAAAATTTTAGATATATTCTCGCTTTTAGTAGTTTCTAATATAGGAATTACTAAGAATTGTTTAGATAAAATTTGAGTCAAAAGTGGAACAATAATTAAAGTGAGCAAAAATCTTAGACCGATCTTTGTTCTATTTTTAGAAATACGGTAATTTCTGACAAATTCTTCTTCTCCCTGTGGTGAGAAATCTCCTTTAATTTTATTAATAGTTCTGCCAATAGACCCAGGCAAAGCTCTAGCTTTTTGATTTGGAGGCAGACGTTTAATATTAGATAATTCTGGTTGTCTATTGATTTCACTCTGATTAACTTTTAGTGGTTCATAATTTGACAATAACTCACTGTTACTAATCAGCTCATCTTTGATAGCATATTTCTCTACAACTTCATCAATCACCTTCAGTTTTTCTAATAAAACAGAATTAGAGATATTGATAATTCCTCGACTAAGTTGGAATTCTGCCAGCCTGAACTTGATAATAGTTAAGTTTTTATTAAGATAGACTTGCCAATAAGACATCGCAGTTTCAGTATATTTTACTGATTCTGAAGAGATTTTTTTACCTTCAAAATGTTCTATTTCGATGTTTTTAATTCTCTGAGCGGCTTGTTGAGCTTCTAAGAGTGCCCTTTCTGGTGTATCGAAAAACCAATTTTTAAGCGATCGCAAATATTTTTGCAAATTTTGGCGAAGCAATTCTGCTGTTTTGGTAAATGAATCTTTCATTATACGTATAAATATTTATACTGTGTATAGTATAGTTATATAAATATGAAAAGTAGGTAATATCTAGTTTAAAATATTATTAACTATTAAGGCAGAGTATTAATAAACTCAGTATTTAACTTTATGGTAAACAAGCGTTAGACTTTGTTGCCAATTAGGTCTTAATATTTCAGTAACATATATTTCAGTTGGGAGATAAACAGGGTGCGATGTCTGCGGCAACTCCAGAGGGGTACGCTGATTTGCGAATTAATCCCAACCTTCTGCCAGTCGAGGAATTGCCCGCTTACACTGGTCGGGGGATTGTTCGTTATATATTGGGAGATAAACAGGGTGCGATCGCGGATTTACAGAAAGCTGCTGATCTCGATTTGGAACCTCACTTATCAGGGCATCTGGAAAACCTCACTTCTATTTCTCTCTCCTAAAATGAAAAGTGTTTCACTGTAACTTCCATTACCGCTCTGTCAATTCGCCTCGATGCTGCGGTACAAAAATTATAGGTAAATGCTAAATTGATTAATCTTTAGAATTTTCAACAATTTTATCGACTTTTAAAACACGCCCTAATTAAAACATCCGAGAGATTTTTTTATTATTCCTTGAAGCAAATGTCATTAATTCTACCAATGCAGTCAGAGTTTAAATGATTGATATTAGAGGAGCCATAAAAAAATCTCGAAGGATGAGCCTAGTATGTTTAGCAGCCAAGTCAGTATTCCCGGTTATCAAGTTAGCAAAGAACTTTATAACGGCTCTAGAACCCTAGTTTATCAGGGATATCGGAAAACTGATCAAAAACCAGTGGTGATTAAACTGCTAAAAAATCTTTATCCTACATTTAGCGAACTTGTACAATTTCGTAACCAGTACACCATTACCAAAAATCTCAACTACCCCGGAATCATTCAAACTTATACTCTGGAACCATACCAGAATGTTTATATCTTAGTGATGGAAGACTTTGGGGGAATTTCCCTTAAGGATTATTTCGCCAACAATGATAATATTACATCTCTAAATGAATTTTTACAAATCGCAATATCTTTATGTGATGCCTTAGATATACTTTCCCGTCATCGAATTATTCATAAAGATATAAAACCCGCCAATATATTAATTAATCCCGAAACTAAGCAAATAAAGCTAATTGACTTTAGTATTGCCTCTTTATTACCACGGGAAACCCAAACGCTCATCAGCCCTAATGTATTAGAAGGTACGCTGGCTTATATTTCCCCAGAACAAACAGGAAGGATGAATCGGGGAATTGACTACCGAGCTGACTTTTATTCTTTAGGTATTACTTTTTATGAATTACTTACAGGAAAGTTACCCTTTCAATCAAACGATGTGATGGAGTTAGTGCATTGTCATATTGCGAAACAAGCTCCATTTTTAGGAAATAGCGAAGAAATTCCCCAAGTTCTTTGTGACATCGTGACCAAATTAATGGCAAAAAATGCCGAAGACCGTTATCAAAGCGCATTAGGGCTAAAATTCGATTTAGAAATTTGTTTACATCAGCTAAACGAAATTGGCAGAATTGAGAGTTTTCCAATTGCTCAAAGAGATGTGTGCGATCGCTTCATTATTCCTGACAAACTCTATGGAAGAGAAACTGAAGTAGAAACCCTACTCCAAGCATTTGAAAGAGTTAGCCTTGGTGCAACTGAAATGATGCTGGTAGCGGGGTTTTCCGGGATTGGTAAAACTGCGGTTGTTAACGAAGTTCATAAACCGATTGTTCGTCAACGTGGTTATTTTATTAAAGGTAAATATGACCAATTTAATCGCAATATTCCCTTCAGTGCTTTTGTGCAAGCTTTCCGAGATTTAATGGCACAATTGTTAACAGAAAGCGATATTCAAATTCAGCAATGGAAAACTAAGATTTTAGAAGCGGTTGGTGAGAACGGACAGGTAATTATTGAAGTTATCCCCGAATTATCAAGAATTATTGGTCAACAACCACCTACTACAGAATTATCAGGAACTGCGGCCCAAAATCGATTTAATTTATTATTCCAGAAATTCACCAAAGTCTTTACGAGTGATGCACATCCATTAGTGATGTTTTTAGATGATTTGCAATGGGCTGATTCGGCATCACTGATGTTAATGCAGTTATTAATGGCTGATACAAAGCATTTTTTATTAATTGGTGCCTATCGTGATAACGAAGTCAACCCAGCACACCAGTTAATGTTGACTTTGAATGATATCCAAAAAACAGCAGCCACGATTAATACGATTACTTTAGCACCACTGAGTCAAGAGCAGGTAAATAAATTAGTTGCTGACACACTTCAATGCTCAGAAAATCTGGCATGGACTCTTTCTCGCTTAGTATCTCAGAAAACTCAAGGTAATCCATTTTTTGCTACACAGTTCCTTAAAGCATTACATCAAGATGGAGTAATTGAATTTAACTTAGAGTTGGGATGTTGGCAATGTGATATCACACAAATAAATCAGCGATCGCTCACAAATGACATCGTTGAATTCATGGCATTGCAATTACAAAAGTTGCCAGAATCAACCCAAGGTATTTTAAAATTAGCTGCCTGCATCGGTAATCAGTTTGATTTAGAAACATTAGCGATTGTTTCTAAACAATCAAAAATAGAAACGGCTGTTTGTTTGTGGAATGCTTTACAGGAAGGTTTGATTTTACCTCAAAGTGAGGTTTACAAGTTTTTTGTGGGGTCAGAAAATCAAGCTCTTACTCAAGAAAATTCCGAAATTATTGGATATAAATTTCTCCACGATCGCATCCAACAAGCAGCTTATTCCTTAATTCCGTCAGAGCAAAAGCAAAAAACACATTTGATGATTGGTCAATTGTTATTGCAAGGGTTATCCGAGCAGGAACAACAAGAACGGATTTTTGACCTAGTAAACCAATTGAATTTAGGACTTGGTGCGATCGCTGAAGATGATTCTCTTTCGAGCATTGCTACCTATGAGCAGAAAAAACAACTGGCTCACTTAAACCTGCAAGCAGGACAAAAGGCAAAACTGTCGGCTGCTTATCAAGCATCTCAGAGCTATTGTACTACTGGGATTGATTTATTACCTGTAACCGCTTGGCAGACTGACTATGAACTAATGTACAGTTTGCATCGTGATGGCTCAGAAGCAACTTATCTGTGTGGTAATTTTGACCGAGCCGAAGCCCTTTATAGAGAAGCACTGAGTCATGCTCAAACACCCCTGGACAAAGCAGTGATTTATCGCATCCAGATGACTCAATATCAGCTTCAAGGACGCAATGCGGAAGCGATCGCTATGCAAGGCCAAAGTTTACAACTACTTAACTGGGAAATGCCTACAGAACAAGAGTTGATTCAAGCAAGTCTGGACAAAGAAATTGCCATAGTTAATAGATTTTTAGAGCAGCAGACTGTTGAATCCATTCTCAATCTTCCCAAAATGGCAGATCCCGGTTTTGCAGAAATGTTGCGAATTTTACAAATTCTCTTCTATGCTGCATGGCTTAATGGTCAATCGACTTTAGCATTGCTGGTACTCGCCAAGATGACCACTTTATCTTTGCAGTATGGTAACAGCGATATGTCTCCCTTTAGCTATGTCGGCTATGCCTTAATTGCCAATGCCATCCTCAAGGATTTGGGAACAGCTTATCAGTTTGGAGAAATGGCGGTGCAGCTTTGCGAACAGTTTGATAATGCAGATGTTCGGGGAATGACTAATTTTTTGTTTGCTGCGGATGTCCATAGCTGGAGTCATCCAATTAGAGAAGCAGATAAATATTATGACAACGCTTACAAGTATGGTATGGAAGCAGGGAACTGGCAGACTGTTGGCTTTATGATCATGCAAAGTGGTTCCGATCGCCTCACATACAGTAAAAATCTAGATGAACTATATGCGATCGCCCAAGCTCATGCAGATTTTCTCCGTCGCATCAAAAGTTTAGAAAACCTAGATGCTTTAATCGTTGGAGTTATTCAACCAATTCGCAATCTTCTTGGTTTAACAAAAAACCCCTTCAGCTTTGATGACGATAGTTTCAGTGAAGCTGAGTATTTACAAAAATATGGCAATACTCCTTATCATCTGGCTTGGTTATATTCTGTCAAAATCCGCCATGCTTATTTATTTGATCATAAAGCCGCATACCCACATTTAATTCCCCAACTGAGCATAATTGAAAATACCATTTCCAGCCATGCCAAAGTCCCTTCTAGCGTGTTTTATGTAGCATTAATGCATCTGTCTCTAGCTGAAATTGCTAGCGACGAGCAAGAGTGTCAGTTCCATTGGCAAGCGCTAATTCCCCTAGAAGAACGCTTAAACAGTTGGGCAAAAGCCTGTCCAGAAAATATTCTCCACAAGTGTCTGCTAATACTTGCAGAAAAAGCACGCTTAAAGGGACAAAAAGCAGAAGCACTCGATTTTTACGAAGAAGCCATTGCCCAAGCTAAACGTCAAGGTTATGGCTATGAAGAAGCTCTCGCCAACGAACTTGCAGCTAAATTTTTCCTCAATTGGGGCAAAGAAAAAGCCGCTTCAGATTATATACATGAAGCCTACTATTGCTATAGCCGTTGGGGTGCAAAAGCCAAAATCTTGGACTTAGAAAAACGCTATCCTCAACTTCTCAAACCCATCCTAGAACAGCAACGACTTACCCTCAACCCCCTAGAAACTATTAGCTTGCGTGGGACTTCCTCATCTAGTTGCACAAATAGCACTGGCAGTACTGCTATTTCCGATGGTCTAGATTTTACCTCTGTCCTCAAAGCAGCTATTGCTATTTCCAGTTCTCTGGAATTAGAGCAACTTATTGCCAGCCTAACTCGCATTATCATAGAAAACTCTGGTGCAAAAAAAGCTGTACTGCTGCTTCCCGAAGAAGGCAATTGGCAAGTTCGAGCCATTACTTTTATTGAGCATAAAGAAATGCGGACTCTACTCGAACCTCAATCACTAGATAATTGTCGAGACATTCCTCTAAATGTTATCTATTATGTCAAAAATACCCAACAAAAAGTTGTAATTGACAATTGTAAAACAGATATCCCTGGTTTAATTGGAGAATATATACTGCAACATCAACCCAAAAGTATATTTTGTGCTCCGATTATTAATCAAGGGCATTTAGTGGGAATTCTCTACCTAGAAAATCAACTGACTCAAGGAGTATTTTCTAGCGCTCGTCTCAAAGTCATTCACTTATTGTCTTCTCAAGCAGCAATATCTCTAGAAAATGCTCGACTTTATCAACAAGCCGGGCAAGCATTACAAGATTTGCAACAAGCACAACTGCAAATTGTCCAAAGTGAAAAAATGTCTACACTGGGTAATTTAGTTGCTGGAGTAGGCCATGAAATGAATAATCCATTAGGCTTTATTTGTGCTACTCTCCAACAAGCTAAACCGACCCTGAATGATATTGTTAAACACTTAAAGCTATATCAAAATACCTTGACTAATAAGAGTGATGAAATTAAAGACCATGCTGAAGAAATTGACTTAGATTATACTTTGGAAGACTTTCCCAAAATGATAGACGCAATGGCGGTGGCTTGCGACAGGTTGACAAATATTAGTACTAGTCTCCGCACTTTTTCCCGTGCTGACAAAGATTACAAAGTGCCATTTAATATCCATGAAGGAATTAATAGTACAATATTAATCCTCAAACATCGCTTGAAAGCAAATGAAGAACATCCCACAATTGAAGTAATTACTAACTATGGAGATTTACCCTTAGTTAATTGTTTCCCAGGCCAATTAAATCAGGTATTTATGAATATTATAGCTAATGCAATTGATGCGTTTGAAGAATCAAATATTGGGCAGACATTTGCAGAAATTCAAGCTAATCCTAACCGAATTGTAATTACAACATTAAAGGCAGATAAATATGTAAAAATATCAATTGCTGATAATGGTCAAGGAATTAATGAAGCAGTCAAACAAAAGATTTTCGATCATTTATTCACTACCAAAGAGGTAGGTAAAGGAACGGGTTTAGGGTTAGCGATCGCTAAGTCTATTGTAGTAGAAAAACATGGCGGGAGTTTGGATGTGGATTCTACACCAGGCAAAGGAACTGAATTTGTCATCACCTTACCGATTCTCGCTTGATTTAACCTGAATATGACGCAAGAAAAAGTCTGAAAACTTTACTACACGCAATTTAGGTATTTCAGCCATGTTCAGCAGCCAGCGATCGCTCAATGGCAAAGTTTCTTTTTTCTACCCTACCTATAGCAATACTTGTCGGGTTTTGGGAGAAAGGGAAAAACCTTATATATCGAGCCTTCCACTTCTTTTCCCTTTAACCGAGCAGTATTGTCACCTATGCTTGCTTATGTTTGCAAAATAAATATCTTAGCTGTATAGCTTGGCAAGTCAGTGACTAAACCATCTTCTCCAGATTTCACTTCCCGATTACCAACCCAATCCCGCCAATTTTTAGTAATTGGAAAGTTGGAAATTTTATATTGATTTAGACTCCGCTCGGAGAAATTTACCACAACGACGACATGAGAATTTTGCTCATCCCAACGGCTGTAAGCAAGCACTTTATCATCATTGATATTATAAGACTCGTATTTTGTTTTTGAAAAAATTCAGTACAACTCAAAAAAGCTTCTTGACTATTGCCTATTGCCTCCCTATCGCCCTTGCACCATGCAAATAATTTCATAAATCAAAATGGTGTTCTTAATAAGTAACAGTAATAGCTGATAATGCTGAAAATTTTAGTGACAGGTGCAACTGGAAACGTCGGACAAGAACTTCTTCGCTTACTGCAATCCCACGATTGTAATGTCTTTGCCGCAGTTAGAAATCCAAACAGCGCTAAACACGTCTTAAGCAGCAATATCCAAACCATCCCCTTCGACTTTACCAATCCTGACACCTTTGATTATGCTTTTTTCCAAGTCAATAAACTTTTTTTAGTGCGTCCGCCTGCCCTTGCTAATATTCGTCTTCAAATTGCCCCAGCCCTAAATGCTGCAAAACTTGCAGGCGTTGAGCATATCGTATTTCTTTCAATACTTGGAGCCGAACGCAACCCTTTTTTGCCACACTCCCAAATTGAACGCTATATAAACCAATTGGGTATTAAAGCCACCTTTTTACGGTGCAGCTTTTTTATGCAAAATCTTAATACCACACACAGAGAAGACATCAAAGTTCGTGGTGAATTGCTTCTTCCGGCTGGTAACGGGAAAACAAGTTTCATTGATGTGCGGGATATTGCTGCCGTTGCAGTTCGTACTTTACTCGAAGATGGGCATCAGGGAAAAGCATATCCGCTTACGGGTGCAGAAGCCTTAACCTATTACGAAGTAGCAGACATTTTTACATCGATTTTAGGTAAACCGATACGCTATAATCCTTCTCTGCTAAAGTTTATTCGACAAATGCGCTCATCGGGGTTGCCAATAGACTTTATTTTAGTAATGGTAGGAATCTACACTACAGCTCGCTTAGGATTGGCAGGCAACATCACATCTGATACTGAGCAATTGCTCAATCGTTCACCTCTGACCATACGGCAGTATATCGAAGACTATCAACAGTTTTGGTTATAGGTTTATTCTGCTCCTCGTCAGCAGTTATAATTCCATTATTTCTAAAATTTAACGTCCAATTTCCCCTTTTTGGCACGGTAATGTCTATACATAAAAATACTTGATATATAAAATTTTTATCACATTATTAAGCTCAGAATAGTATACCTAAAAGGTATTATGTATTCAAGTAATTATGTTGACTTTACCAGTGTCAATATCGTAACAAGCACCAACAATTTTTAGTTTACTTTCACTGAGCAATTTAGCTAAAATTGTTGAGCTTTCCTGCAATTTTTCAGTCTGAAATTGAATGTTGGCAATAACTGCATTTTGCATATTATCACCCGTTCTTAACTTTACTCTTTCAACAGATGGTTTGATGCCCTCAATAATCAAACCAATTCTTCCAGGAAGTGGTTCGTTTTTGATTGCTTCTGCCACTGCACCGCATCTTTTATGACCTAAAACCACAATCAACTGCGAGCCTAATACTGTTGTTGAGTATTCTAGACTACCTATAACTGTGTCACTGACCACATTACCAGCAACTCGCACGACAAATAAATCTCCAAGACCTTGATCGAAAACAATTTCCGCAGGGACTCTGGAATCTGCACAGCCCAATATGGCGGCAAAGGGATATTGAGCTTTAGCGACTAATCGCAGGTGTTCTAATGATTGATCGGGATATTGGCGTTTTTGATTGATAAATCTTTGATTCCCATCTAGTAAGCGTTTTATAGCTTCATTAGGACTCACTGGATTAGAGCTAACTGGGTGAATATCAGCAATAGCAGTTTGCTCTGTATTCAAAAAGCTATCACCAAAAGCAGTAGCCGCAATACCTACCACACTGGCAAATTTTAAGAAGTCACGTCGCCCTACAAATCCATTAATTCGACTCATTAATCTAGCTGATAACAACAAAGCTGTTTTCAGGAAGATATCACCTTCAAGCAAGATGCAAGAGTACCATCCTACACCATTTAAGAGTCATTTAATCTTCATGTGCGATCGCTACGGCTACTTCATCTATCTAGCTTTTACAAACACAAGAGTTGTATTAGACATCTCCAGAAATTAAATATACCTTATCTATAACCTTTGTAGAAGCATAGCAATGCTATGTCTCTATATTTTTTCTCAGAATTTGTTGACACAAATGTATAATTGTGCAATTTACTGGAATTGTGGTTTTAGTGTATCAAAAGGCAAAGTGGAGTTGCCGTCATTTGAACATTTACTTTAAGCTTTGTATCAAAATAGCTGATTTTGGTATGCTAGTGAAAATGTGCCTAAAATATCATCCTATATTAAGAATATATAAACGATCAAGTAATTCTTTTTCTGGAGTATATAGATTTTTTACAGAGATAGTAAACAAACAGTATTTTCTTAAAGAAAACAGTAACATATTCGTCAAGTTACCACCTAAACTAAATTTTATTAGGTATTTATAGAAATTATTTATATGCCTGAGGCTTTTATTTCCTACTCCCGCAAAGATAAAGAGTTCGTCAAGAAGTTTTATGAAGCACTCAAGCAACAAAAGCGAGATATCTGGGTGGACTGGGAGGGAATTCCGTCCACGGCAGATTGGCGGAAAGAAATTTATGAAGCAATTGAAGCTGCTGATAATTTTATCTTTATTATTAGTCCGAATTCAGTGTTTTCTGAAGTCTGCTGTGAAGAGATTGTACACGCCCTCAAGCACAATAAACGTTTAGTGCCAATTGTATGGCAGTATGTTGAGGGTGTTCATCCCGAATTAGCCAAAATCAACTATATTTTCTTTCAGGAAAGTAATGATTTTGAGGAAGCCTTGCAATCATTACTCAAAGCACTCGATACTGACCTAGCTCATGTTAAACAGCATACCCGCTTACTCGTGCGAGCCTTGGAGTGGGATCAGAAAAAACGCAACAATAGTTACTTGCTAGAAGGTAATGAATTAGAAGAAGCAGAGCAATGGTTCACCCAAGGCGCAGGGAAAGAACCATTAATTACACCACTCCAACAAGAGTACATCGGCGAAAGTCGCAAAGCCCAGAGGGTACGACATAGAACAAGATTTATTGCTTTGACTTCAGGGTTGGTAATTTCAATAGGATTGGCTATTGCTGCAATAATTAGCCGGAACGAGGCTATTCAGCAACGGATAGAAGCAAAAAAATCGACACTCCAAGCTCTAATTTCAGCATCAGATGCACGTTTTACCTCGAATAGAAATACAATTGATGCCCTAATAGAAGGTTTAAAAGCCGGCAAGCAACTTCAAGAACTAATTCAAGACAAAGTTGACATTCCACTTCAGCAACAGCAAAAGGCGATCGAAGTACTGGGACAGGCGGTTTACTGGGTAAGAGAACGCGATCGCCTCCAGGGACACAGCAATTATGTCCAAAGCGTTAGTTTCAGTCCCGACGGGGAAGCGATCGCTACCGCTAGTGGAGACAAAACTGTAAAACTTTGGGACAAACAGGGTCGTTTGCTGAATACTTTAAAAGGACATCCAGATCAAGTCCTCAGCGTAAGTTTCAGCCCCAATAGTCAAATCCTTGCTTCTGCCAGTTTAGACGGAACGGTGAAACTTTGGAAAAAAGACGGCAAGGAACTTAAAACCTTTAAAAAGCTAAATACTGCAATTCGGGTTGTGAGTTTCAGTCATGATGGCAAGACTCTTGCCTCTGGTGGTGACGACGGCATTGTGAGACTTTGGAACATACAGGGTCAAGAACTCAAAATGCTCAAAGGGCATACAGACACAATCTATAGTTTGAGTTTCAGCCACAACGATCAAATCCTTGCCTCTGCCAGTTTAGATGGAACAGTGAAACTTTGGAATCCTGATGGTAAAGAATTAAAGACTTTAGACAAACATGATAATACAGTCACTAGCGTAAGTTTCAGTTCTGACGATACCCTTGCCTCTGCCAGTTTAGATGGAACAGTGAAACTTTGGAATCCTGATGGTAAATTTATTTCGACTCTTAAGAGATCAGAACCACAGAGTAGTCCCATTTACAGCGTCAGTTTCAGTCCTGATGGTCAAATATTAGCCACTGGTAATAATGATAACAGCGTGACACTCTGGCAGAAAAATGGTCAGGAACTCACTACCTTTAAAGGACATAGTAGTAAAGTCAATCAAGTTACTTTCAGCCCTGATGGTCGTACTCTTGCATCTGCTAGTCAAGATAAAACGGTAAAACTGTGGCAAATTGACCGCCCTTGGCAGACCATTCTCACTGGACATCAGGATGGTGTCAATCGCGTCAACTTCTCACCCGATGGTAAAGAGATCGCTACCGCCAGTGATGACGGAACGGTGAAACTCTGGAATCAGCAGGGTAAGCAGATTAAATCGCTAAAGATAAATAACTACAAAATCTGGGATGCGAATTTTAGCCCAGATGGTCAGATAATTGCTGCTGTCAGTTCTGATGAAGGGGTAGTGAGATTGTGGAATCGGCAAGGTAAGCCACTGAATATTTTATTAAAGCATAGCGATCGCATCCAGAGTGTGAGTTTCAGTCCAGACAGCAAGATAATTGCCACCTCTAGTGATGACGGAATGATTAAACTTTGGAATCAGCAGGGTCAGTTGCCTAGAACTTTAAAGCATAGCGCAGCTGTCTATAGCGTCAGTTTTAGTCGAGACGGCAAGATAATCGCTACTAGTAGTGAAGACAAAACAGCAAAACTCTGGAATTGGCAAGGTCAGTTACTTAGAACTTTAAACCATAACGCTGCTGTTTACAGCGTCAGTTTTAGCCCTGATAGTCAGACCCTTGCCAGTGCTGGTGCAGATGATAGAGTAAAACTTTGGCAGCTTGACGGTCGTGCGATCGGCAGTCTGGATGGGCATCTTGCTGCAATTTGGCAAGTAACTTTTAGCCCTGACGGTCAAATGATTGCCACAGCTAGTGATGATAAGACAGTGAAACTTTGGCACAAAGACGGGACTTTGATTATTACTCTGACTGGTAACACTGGCGAGATCAATGGGATCAGTTTTAGCCCTGACGGTAAGACTCTCGTTTCTGGCAGTAAAGATGGTACAGCAATTTTGTGGAATGTGGAAAATCTCACCCTAGATAGTTTGATGGGGCGTGGATGTGATTGGCTGCATGATTATCTAGCTAATAATCCTCAAGGTCAAAGCGATCTTTGTGATGGAGTTAAAACTCAGGCTAAATATTGAGTTAGCCAATTTTCACTATTATTGCAGGTGGTCTCATGCTTCAAGAAAAGTAATAAGCCTTAAATACTTTTTTGCATAAAAAGAATCAAAACGATAGATAACAATAACAGCATCAACTAGAGAGGAAATCACCGTGGCTCAAAAATCAACAGGCTGGGTACCAGACTACCCCATACTACCAGAACTTGATGAACCAAATGAGGTAAAGGAAAACCCGGAGTTTCAAAGTAATTTACAACTTCCAGTAAAAGGTAATTTACAGAAACATCTCATACTAAAAAAAGATAGTGAGGAGACGCAAGGAAATACATCTGGTACACCGATAGAGAAGCCTAAGGGGCAGCCCTCAGAAGTAGAGCAAAAAGGGTAATAATACTAATTTTTTATGAGGCTGCATAGAATTAGATCCCCCCTAGTCCCCCTTATTAAGGGTGGAACCGGAAAAACATCTATCAAAGTCGCCCTTTTAAGAGGAATTTAGCGGGATCTAGATATGTGCAACTTCACATTAAATTGGTATAATTACCCTAAGCAGCCTAAGAATAAGGGCGAAGGCGGGTAATTTATGAAAACCTTGGTGGATAAGAATATTGGTGAAAAAATCGCCTAAAACATGAAATACCGAATCCCATTAAGTGAAGCAATCATACTGCTTCACTTAATGGACTCGTCCAGTTTTGCAAATCTGTCACCCTAGTACCCACCCTTGATAACTAACGCTTATTTGGCAAACAATCTAACTCCAGAACCAGTGATTTGTTTAGCGATCGCACTAATTTTTTGAGTCCATGAATGATCTGGATACCGCAAACAGAAGATTCCGCCACTCCCTAATTCAAACATCTCTTCACAAACAGGGAGTATTCCAGCCACAGGAGTTTTGTAAGTATTCTCCACTCGTTTCCCTAACTCTTTGAAATCTAAAGATGGCAGAGCTTTGTTGATCACTATTAGCATTTTAGGTACTTCTAGCTTACGAGCAACGTCTATCGCTACTGCTGTACCTTGATAATCTTGTTTATCTGGACGGAGAATCAGCACCAAGACATCAGAAAGAATAATAGATAGCAATGTTTCTTCGTTAATGCCAGGATGAGTATCGATCAACAGATAATCAAGTTTCAAACGACGAACTAGATTATGTAAACCATCATTCAATCGGCGTGCGTCATAGCCCTCGCGCAAGATTCGAGAAATGTCACTCATCTTAATACTGGAAGGAATTAGATGAACACTTCCCTGACGACCAAAAAATGTTTGTTTTTGTTTGAGAATGGCGCTAACGTCATAAACGGCTTCTTCAATTTGACAACGACCCCAGAGATAATCGTTCAAGGTATAGCGGATTCGCTCCTGTTCAAGACCAAATAGAACGTGGATTCCAGGAGATTGGATATCTGTATCAACTATCCCAACTCGCTTTCCAGAACGAGCGATTAGGGCAGCAAGATTACTAGTGACATTTGACTTACCAGTTCCGCCCCGGAATGAGTGAATGGAAATAATTTCAGACATAATAAATCCTCAATACTAATTTTTAATTCGTAATTCTTAATTATTAATTTGGAGTATTCCGTTTATTTCTTATTTCTTTTGCCTCCTCCTGCAATTTTAGGAATGTTTTTGATTCAGCAATTTCTGCAACTTCACGCGCCCGTTTAGCTTCATCAACTTCTATACGCAGTGTATGCAATTGCTGTCTGAACTGTTGTTCACGAGCAGAAATTTCATGCACCATGCGTTGAAAAACTCGTCCTAATTGTCCTAACTCATCATGACGTTGCACAATCGATGTTAGCTTTTCGCGATCGTACTCTTGTGCTTCTTCGACACTAATTTCATTCATACTAATTTTCTGAGCAAGTTGAGCCATTGGTTTAAGCGGTTGTAATACATTTCGCTTTAACAAATAATTAATGAGCAAAATCATAATGGCGAAGATCGTAATAAATAAGCTAATGAATAGAACAAAAGCACGATGAGCATCCTCAAAGACTTGCTTGGCAGGAATATAAATAATTTGTGTGCCTAAAACTTCATTGAGTTTCCACCCAAAGCCATTTTCTGAACCATAACTAGCAATCTGACTTTTGGGAGCAACTTCAGGAGTGCTATGACAGCGTAGACACGTTGGATTATTAATGGAAAATGGACGAGCGTTATAAAACATTTTCTCGTCATAAGAGTCATGAAAACCGGATATGTTTTTCAACCCTGGTTCCTTGCGGAATCGTTCGATAAGTTCCATTTCAAATACATCTGCTTTATCTCGTAAGTTAGTTGGGTTTAGGTTGGCATCTTTGTATAAAAAATCTTTAAATTCTTCGTTTTTCCGAAGATTTTCAAACACTTCTCTTACTGCAAAACTGGGAACAATTTCAGGGATAAATGTGGCTTGAGTGTCCAGCATTGGTGTCAGAAGAGGATTGATCCGCGTGTGAGTATAATTCCTCACTGAGTTCATAGTTTCTGCAATAACTTGGCTGCGATAAGCGATTTCGGCTTCTGCTTTTTGCTCAAGTGCATGAGATAAAGCAAAACCACTAACTGCGATCGCGCCGATGAACACCAGCAATAAGAGTAAAGTAAATTTAGTTGCTAATTTGAATCTATTAAACATTGTTGTTTGAGTTTTTATTTACAACATTGCTAGAGACTGATAACTATAATTTCTTAATTTAGTTGAGTTTGTGATGGATGTAGAATACTCTCATTTCTTAGGATCAATCCTAGTTTTGCATTCATGCTTCTACGTTTAGTCATACTACGATATTGCAGCGAAATGCCACATCTGCAAGCAAATCCATGACTTTTGTAGTAACTAGCTTGGTTAGCCTATGACGAAAGTCTTACCTATTGCCCAATACTATATAGCGAAAGTTAGACCACATCTACTTACTTCGCTTAGGTAAAATACTAGACGTTTTTCAGATGTACATAACTAAGTTGATTTCGTATTCTAAAGACATGAAGCGAGGGAAGCGGTAAGCGACTAACCAGCAAACCACTCTTTCTGCTTGATACAACACACATTACACATTAAGGAAAAAACATCATGTCTGACAACATTAAACCCGTAGAATTATCTGCTGAAGAATTGGACAACGTTGCTGGTGGCGCTTTTAGCTTTACGATTGCTGACAACTACAACGCAATTGATCAGCAAGCTGGTGCAACTGTTATCGGTGCGAATGGCGGTATTAGTTCTTCGAACACTCAGCAAACTGCTGTATCTCATCAAAGTTTGCAAGAAATCAAAGCTACTGGTTTCTTTCCTTCCACTCTTGAGAATTAGTACCAGAACACTAATTACGCAGAGCAGAACTCAAATATTGCGTTCTGCTTGATACAACACACATCATACACATTAAGGAGAAAACATCATGTCTGACAACATTAAGCTCGTAGAATTATCTGCTGAAGAATTGGACAACGTTGCTGGTGGCGCTTTTAGCTTTACGATTGCTGACAACTTCAACACATTGGATCAGCAAGCTGGTGAAACCGTTCTTGGCCCTCATGGCGGTATTGCATCTTCCACCGTTCAACAAACTGCTGTATCTCATCAAAGTTTGCAAGAAATCAAAGCAACTGGCTTGTTTCCTTCCACTCTTGCTAGTTAGTAACAGTTTTATTTCATACAACACACATCTTACACATTAAGGAGAAAACATCATGTCTGACAACATTAAGCCCGTAGAATTATCTGCTGAAGAATTGGACAACGTTGCTGGTGGTGCTTTTAGCTTGGTTGATGCTCACAACTTCAACGCAATTGACCAGCAAGCTGGTGCAACTGTTCTCGGTGCTAATGGCGGTATTAGTTCTTTGAACACTCAGCAAACTGCTGTATCTGAACAAAATTTGTTCGAAATCAAAGCAACTGGTTTCTTTCCTTCCACTCTTGAGAGTTAGTCACAGTTTTATTTGAGATAACACACACATTACACATTAAGGAGAAAACATCATGTCTGACAACATTAAGCCCGTAGAATTATCTGCTGAAGAATTGGACAACGTTGCTGGTGGTGCTTTTAGCTTGGTTGATGCTCACAACTTCAACGCAATTGACCAGCAAGCTGGTGGAACCGTTCTTGGTGCGAATGGCGGTATTGGATCTTTCACCGCTCAACAAACTGCTGTATCTCAACAAGATTTGCACGAAATCAAAGCAACTGGCTTCTTTCCTTCCACTCTTGAAAAGTAGTAACTAATTACACAGGGCAGAACTCAATAAAGCAGCTTGCTTTATTGAACACAGATAGAACACACATTAAACACATTACACATTAAGGAGAAAACATCATGTCTGACAACATTAAACCCGTAGAATTATCTGCTGAAGAATTGGACAACGTTGCTGGTGGTGCTTTTAGCTTGGTTGATGCTCACAATCTCATTGCATTGGATCAGCAAACTGGTGGAACCGTTCTTGGTGCGAATGGCGGTATTGGATCTTTCACCGCTCAACAAACTGCTGTATCTCAACAAGATTTGCACGAAATCAAAGCAACTGGCTTCTTTCCTTCCACTCTTGAAAAGTAGTAACTAATTACACAGGGCAGAACTCAATAAAGCAGCTTGCTTTATTGAACACAGATAGAACACACATTAAACACATTACACATTAAGGAGAAAACATCATGTCTGACAACATTAAACCCGTAGAATTATCTGCTGAAGAATTGGACAACGTTGCTGGTGGTGCTTTTAGCTTGGTTGATGCTCACAACTTCAACGCAATTGATCAGCAAGCTGGTGCAACTGTTCTCGGTGCTAATGGCGGTATTAGTTCTTTGAACACTCAGCAAACTGCTGTATCTGAACAAAATTTGTTCGAAATCAAAGCAACTGGTTTCTTTCCTTCCACTCTTGAGAGTTAGTCACAGTTTTATTTGAGATAACACACACATTACACATTAAGGAGAAAACATCATGTCTGACAACATTAAACCCGTAGAATTATCTGCTGAAGAATTGGACAACGTTGCTGGTGGTGCTTTTAGCTTTGTCGATGCTCACAACTTCAACTTTTCGGATAAGCAAAGTAGTGCAGTGATTATCGGTGCTGATGGCGGCATTGCATCCTTCAACAGTCAGGAAACTACTATATCTAAACAAGATTTGCACGAAATCAAATTCACTGGAGAAGAATTTCCTAGCGGAATTCCTAGTAATTTATTTCTAGGCTCATAAGCAACACCATAAGGAGAAGGACAACGATCATGGAAAATGTGCAGCCTAATGAAATGCTGGAACTATCCAATCAAGAACTTGATTATATTGCCGGTGGCGCAACTAGCGATGTCTTGGGAACAAACGCAAATGCCGAAGATTTCCAGTTTGGTTTTGTGGAAATTCCTAAAGAAGGCGGTATTAAGAGCGTTACCTTTCAAGTAAGCGTTTTCTCTGAGCAAGACCTTAGAGAGTTTAAGGAAGCGGGTATTTCTAGCCCTGAAGCTTGAGCTAGATTTCTCGATTTGACGAATTTCGGGAGCAGGAGGGGTTGTTAACCATGAGCCTAGCAGCCAATCGGTTAACTCCCTCCGCCTTATTTAACTTTAACACGTGGGGTCAAGGAGCTTCTATGTCAGGTGACGAAATTACTCCGAATGATGAAGCGATCGAACTATCAGATGAAGAGTTAGACGATGTAGCTGGTGGTTTCAATTTACAGTTTACATCTATACGATCTCACAGATCGACAAGGGGATTTAGCCAACAAACATCACGAGGACGAGGGTTTCACTCAAAACGGTCGGCTTTTCATGCAGAGACAACAGACTCTTCTGTGTTCCACCTCTCTATCACCGACGCGACAACAGAGGATATAAAGGCTCTTGGTGAGTTGTTTGGAGATATATCTGCGATCGAAGGTTCTACATAAACGGAGTTTCTCAAATCAATCAATTGCAGTTGGGTTTTTGCTTAACTGCTTTTTGAAATTGTTCTCGCGCGATTGATAATCGTACTTCATGAAATGAACGAATTAACTAATAAATGAAATGACAAGGAGAAAGAATTGCAATGGAAAACAAAAAGCAAAATGAATCACAAGAGCTATCGCCTCAAGAACTCGCAACTATTTCGGGTGGTATTGCCGTAGGTGAGCATTATCCAGGCGAGTATCCTACGGACGAGAAATATAACAATCTGTCTGAAGCGATCGCAAACAAGCTTAAGAATATAAAGCTTCCTTATTGGAATGACAATAAACCAATAAGCGTTGAGCCGAATGAAGGTCGCGGTGATTGATGCTAAAAACCTGTAGCAAATCATCAACCTAGTTAATCGCGTAATGGGGAGTTGAACAATTCAAAATTCAAAATTGCGGAAAGTCTAAGTTAAGGCTTCCTTATATCTGAACCATAAATTAAATTACGAATTACGAATTACCCCTCTCCATTTCTCTCCCGTTAGCAGAACACAAGGAAGTTAAATTATGACAGAAGTTCTACTTAAGGAACTGACAAATAGCGATATTGACTGGATCTTGGCAACGGGTCAAAGAGAAGAAATTACTGCTGGTACGATCCTCATCCGTCAAGGAACACCTGTTGATGCTCTCTACATTCTGCTTGATGGTGCATTAAGCGTTTCTGTCGCTCAGGCTGACGATAATCCCATTGGTCGGGCATTTGCCGCCCTTGAAGGTGGCGAACTATCTGGACGAGAGGTTGCACTGCTGGCAAATGGTGAAGTTGTAGGAGAAATGCCTTTTTTAGCCTCCTACCAATCTTCAACTACAGTCAAAGCCGCTAGAAAGTCCCTGGTGTTGATGATTCCTCAGCAGCAGTTGATTCAAAAATTGCAAGAAGATGTCACCTTTGCAGCCCATTTTTATCGAGCGATCGCAGTTCTACTTGCTCACCGATTAGAGCAGATGATCGGTCAAATTGGTCAAAGCACAGTCGTGCTTTTTCAGCCCCAAATTCGAGAAATCTTATTTACATTTGCAGAATTAAATGATAGCGATATTGGTTGGATGATTGTTGCAGGCAGTGCCATAAGACTTCCTGCGGGAACAGTGTTGTTTCAAGCCGGAAGACCCGTTGATGCTCTCTATATTTTATTAGATGGCAAGATGGTGGCTTCCATTGCTGAAGATACAAGCAATCCTCTCACCCGCGCCTTTTCAACTTTAGAACAGACAGATCATATCGAACGGGAGTTTGCTCAATTATCGCGGGGTGACATAGTTGGCGAAACGCCCTTTGTCGAAGCCAGTCCACCCGCGATGACAATTCGGGCGGTTGAGGATGCGACTGTGTTATCGATTCCCAGATGGCGACTTTCTGCCAAATTGTTACACGATGTGGGTTTTGCTGCCCGATTTTATCGAGTCTTAGCGATTTTGTTAGCAGATAAACAGCAAGGAATCATCAATAGTCTGGGTTACGGCAGGATTAACTATAGCTCAGGTAAATCTTTAGATGAACGCTTGACTTATGAAGATGAACTGAGTTCTAGCTTTTTGGCTCAAGTAACACTGGCGGGGACTCGATTTGATTGGATGCTGAAGCAGATTCGCGGGAATTAGGGCATTTGTCATTGGTCATTTGTCATTGGTCATTTGTCATTTGTCATTTGTCATTGGTTATTAATTCTTCTCTCTGATTTTCCCCGGCTTCCTTTGCTCCCCTCATTCCCAATTCCCTAATATACAAATTTCTACAATTTGAATGGAGTCAGTATGGTAACGACCAACAAAAGCAATCTATTCCGCAAAGAAGCACTCGATCGTTTATCCTCCCCGGAGCGGCTCGATCAACTCATGCAGGTGGTTCAACCAAAGAAGTGGATTCCGTTAACTGCGATGGGATCTCTAATTGTTGTTGGACTTGTTTGGAGTGTTTTTGGTCGCATTCCCATTACTGTAGCTGGACAAGGCGTAGTGGTTTTTCCTAGCAAAGTCGTTGGGTTCCAGTCTCCTAGTTCCGGGCAGATTCTCATGCTTTTTGTTCGTGCAGGCGATGAGGTGAAGAAAGGACAGGTACTAGCGACAATCGACCAAACTGAACTTCAAGATAAGTTGAAACTTGCACGAGTCAAGCTGGCTCAACTTCAGGAACAAGACCAAAATGCCAATACTCTGCAACTTCAGCGAACGGTTTTAGATAAGGGTGCAATTGGGCAACAACGTCAAGCACTCTTGCAAACTCTCAAAACAACCCAATCACTAACACCAATTCTCAGAAGTAAAGGTCTGGAGTCGATTCGGCAAGAGCGTCAGAACTTACAGGAACAGTTGCAGACAACACGAGATTTGATGCCCACGTTCAAAGAACGATTTGACATTCGCCAAAAGTTACGTGAAGAAGGAGCAGTTTCGAGTGATACCGTTCTTCAAGCGCAACAGGAATTTCTCAATAGTAAAACCAAAATCAATGAAATCGAATCGCAACTCAAACAACTCAATGTTAAAGAAGCGGATGCAGAACGAGAATTCTTAGCAAATATCAATTCAACAAAAGAATTGCAAGCACAGTTAGCAGTACTAGATAGTAAGTTTGCTGGGCAAGCAGAACAAGATTTAGCTATTTCTACTAATCGCAGAAAAGAAATTCAAGACACCCAGCGAGCGATCGCAGAATTAAAATTAGAAATCAAGGCAAACAGCCAGGTAACTAGCAATTTCAATGGACGAATTCTCGAACTTTCTGCTGTTCCTGGACAAACCCTGGAAAAAGGATCTCGGATTGGCACAATCGAAGCTAGAGACTCCAGGAATAAGTTAGTTGGGGTGGCATTCTTCCCGGTTAGCGAAGGCAAAAAGATTCAAAAGGGGATGGAGTTGCAAGTCACTCCTTCGACCGTTAAACGAGAACGCTTTGGTGGTATTATCGGGAAAGTCACAAGTATTTCTGCATTTCCGGTTAGTAAGGAAAGCGCATCAAGTGTTGTCGGTGGTCTGGAAGTTTTACAAGGGTTAACCACAGAAGGCGCACAAATTCAAGTTTTTGCGGAACTTGAGCCAGATCCTTCGACTAAAAGCCGTTTTCGGTGGTCATCTTCTAAAGGGCCAAATAGCCAAATTACACCGGGAACCACGACCTCAGTGCGCGTGAAAGTGGATGAACAATCCCCGATTTCCTTTGTGTTTCCGATTCTGCGATCGTGGAGTGGAATGTATTGATTATGCGGCAAATTCAATCACAAATTGGGCTTCGATTTAAAAAATTTCAACGGATCTTCAGCCGTCCCGATCGCCGTCGTCGGACTCCCACCCTCTTACAAATGGAGGCAGTGGAATGCGGTGCAGCCGCACTGGGAATTATTTTAGGCTACTACGATCGCATTGTCCCCCTTGCAGAACTCCGTCAAGCTTGTGGTGTTTCACGGGATGGCAGTAAAGCATCTAATATTCTCAATGCGGCTCGCAGCTACGGATTGCAGGCGAAAGGTTTTAAGGTCGATTTGGCTGGGTTACGCAAACTGCAATGTCCTTATATTGTCTTTTGGAATTTCAACCATTTTCTGATAGTCGAAGGATTTGCCAAAGACAAAGTTTATCTTAACGATCCTGCCACTGGGCCCCGCACAGTTTCACTCCCAGAATTCGATCAGTCTTTTACTGGTGTAGTGCTAATTGGTGAACCAAGTGCAGAGTTCCAGCCAGGAGGACGGAAACCGAGCCTAACATTATCCTTATGGGATCGATTGCAGAGTTCTCTGGGAGCGTTGGTTTATTGTGTGATCGCCGGCTTGCTGTTAGTGATTCCCGGATTAGCCATCCCTGCGTTCTCCCAAGCCTTTGTTGATAATGTCTTGATTGAAGGCAGAAGTGATTGGTTGCGGCCATTAATTTTAGGGATGATCCTCACAGCCATTTTGAATGGTTTTCTCACATTGCTTCAGTTGCAATTTCTGCGACGCATGAAAATTAAGCTAGCGGTGGGGATGTCTAGCCGATTTTTGTGGCATATTCTACGGCTACCAGTGAGTTTTTACGATCAGCGATTTGCCGGAGAAATTAGCAGTCGTGTTCGCCTCAACGATAGCTTGGCAAATCTGCTTTCAGGAAGATTAGCGACGACAGTAATCTCAGCTTTCACCGTTGTCTTTTATGCCGCAGTCATGTTGCAATATGATGTCGTTCTGACTGCGATCGGCATTGCCTTTGTAATCGTGAATGTCAGCGTGTGGCAATGGGTTTCACGGCAGCGCGTCGATGCCAACTTGCGATTAATGCAAGAACAAGGCAAAGTCAATGGGGTAGCGATTTCGGGACTGCAAAGTATGGAAACGCTCAAAGCATCCGGGCTAGAGTCAGAATTCTTTTCGCGCTGGGCAGGTTATTACGCTAAGGCAATTAATGCTCGGCAAGAAATGGATACAACTAATCAAAATCTGGGTGTGTTGCCGTCATTTCTCACCTCCATTACATCTATGCTTTTGCTGGCTGTGGGAGGGCTACGGGTAATGGATGGCGTACTCAGTATTGGGATGCTGATTGCTTTTCAAGCCTTGATGCAAAGATTTCTAGAGCCTGTAAATAATCTGGTGAGTTTAGCGGGTGAACTCCAGGAAATGGAAGGCAATTTGGGTCGGTTAGATGATGTGTTACGCAATCCCATCGACCCTGCTGTAGAGCGAGACATTAGTATATCGGCAACTCAACTACCTGCCGCAAACGTTCGGCTTCAAGGTTATGTTGAACTCCGTGATATCACCTTTGGCTATAACCGCTCTGCACCTCCCTTAATCGAAAATTTCAGTCTTTCACTTAAACCCGGTCAACGAGTTGCTTTAGTGGGTGGCAGTGGTTCGGGTAAGTCAACCGTTGCCAAGCTGGTATGTGGATTATACGAACCGTGGGCGGGAGAGATTTTATTTGATGGTAAACCGAGAAAACATATTCCGCGATCGATTCTCACTAATTCAATTGCGCTTGTTGAGCAAGATATCTCGCTATTTGCTGGCACTGTCCGCGACAATCTTACGCTTTGGGATTCGACTGTGCCTTTTAGTAACTTGGTTCGTGCTTGCAAAGATGCTGCAATTCAGGATGTAGTACTTTCCATGCCTGGAGGTTACAACGCTGACCTCGCAGAAGGGGCATCTAATTTGAGCGGTGGACAGCGACAACGATTAGAAATTGCCCGCACTTTAGTGAATAATCCGGCAATTTTGGTGATGGATGAAGCGACCAGTGCGCTTGATTCCGAGGCAGAAAAAACGATCGATCAGAGACTCCGGGAGCGTGGCTGTACTTGTGTAATTGTGGCGCATCGGTTAAGCACAATTCGGGATTGTGACGAAATTATTGTTTTCGATCGCGGCAAGGTGGTGCAACGGGGTAGCCATGAAGAATTGCAGAGGGTTGAAGGTAAGTATTTGCAATTGATTCGCAGTGAAGGGGAAGCGGCTCAGGAAGAATAGAGTTCAGTTAAGCATTTCTTCCTTGGCGTTCTTGGCGTTCTTGGCGGTTCGTTATTTTATACTATCGGAACTCACACAAAAATTTTTAAAATACATGATTTATCGAACCGCCAAGCCGCCAAGAGCGCCAAGGTTTTGGATTAATTTTATGGAGTAAGAATATGTTAGATCAAATTCGCAGCGCCACCCTGCCGGGAGAGTACTATCACTTCAAAGGCAATGAGCCAATTATTCTCAATGACCCGAAGACGATTTGGATTGTAAAATCGGGTTCATTGGCGGTGTTTGCAATTCCGGTGAAAGAGGGAATTGCTGAGGGAAGTCGCCGCTATTTATTTACTACCCGAACTAGACAGGCAATGTTTGGCATCATTAGTGATTCTCAGCCGATACCCTATCAACTTCTGGCGGTGTCGATTGAAGAAACGGAACTTATGAAAGTTTCAAGGAAAGATTTTCGGGAATTTATTAGCGATCGCAATGACGAAGCCGTAACTTTAATCGAGGGATGGATTGAGCAACTAGGATTGGCGCTGTCTTCTATTACTCCACCTGCACTGCCGTTTCAAGAAGAAGGGGTTCGCTATTTCTCACTCAGCAATGGTCAGATTTTCCAACCACAGCGAGAACTGGTATCCTGGGTACAAGTTCAGCGTGGTTACGCGGTTTGGATGGGGTTTGAGCAACTGTTAGTTATGCCTCAATCAGGATTGGTGCCGTTGAGTGCAGATATGTGGTTTCAAGCTGAAGATACAACCGAGCTAGAAATCCTAACTACGTCTGAAATTGAGGATGGTAATACTCTGTTGAGGGGGATTTTCCAAATTCAAGTCTACTTTCTTCAAAGCCTTTTTCTTCTGGAACAGGAGGAAAAGGAGGTAGAATTAAACCGATTTCAAGAACGGCAACACCTCAACGATCATGTAATGAAGGAGACGCTGGGCGAGTTAGCCTCGTTGCTGCAATCTCCGCAAAGTGCCGCTTCTGCTCAAATTGAAGCCAATGATTTTGACCAAGCTTTGCTCATCGCTGCGGGTGCTGTTGGGCGGACTTTGGGTGTGACGATTCGACCACCAGCCAAGTCTGAAGACCTGAAACGAGTTCAAGATCCGCTACAAGCGATCGCTCGGGCTTCGCGTTTGCGAACCAGAACGATCGCTTTACAGGGTCAATGGTGGAAGAAGGATTGCGGTGCGATGCTGGCTTACACGCTAGAAGATAACAATCCGGTGGCGCTGTTACCTGTATCTGATACCCGCTATGAAATTTTTGATCCAATTAAGCGATCGCGCACTCCGGTTAATGCTAAAAGTGCGATTAAACTGGCGCTCACCGGGTATACCTTCTATCGCCCATTACCTGATAAAGTTCTCACCACCATCGATTTACTGAAATTTGCTCTCCAAGGACACTACAAGGAATTGTTGATTGTCTTGGCTGCGGGTATGGCAACAAGTTTATTAGGAATGATTGTTCCCCAAGCTATGGCCATCTTGATTGACAGTGCCATTCCTGATGCCAATCGCGGTTTATTAGTGCAAATTGCCTTAGCGCTGCTAGCAACTGCATTTGGTAGCACCTTGTTTCAACTTGCCCAAGGCTTTGCAATCATGCGCGTGGAGACCTTTGCCGATGCTTCCACCCAAGCAGCAGTCTGGGATCGGTTATTGAATCTAAAAGCATCATTCTTCCGTCAGTACTCAACTGGAGACTTGAATTCACGGGTAAGCGCCATTAGTCAAATCCGCCAAAAGCTCAGTAGCACTGTTCTCAGAAGCATTTTCACCAGCTTGTTTGCGTTTCTAAATTTAGGATTGCTTTTTTACTACAACGGTTCGCTAGCGTTAATTGCCACTCTTGTTGCTTTTGTCAACATTACTATTACTCTGGTTTCAGGAATTTACACTCTGCGGAAGGTTCGTCCCTTACTAGAGTTACAAGGACAACTCTCAGGGGTGATGGTGCAGTTAATCAACGGCGTTAGCAAATTACGAGTTGCAGGCGCAGAAGCCCGCGCCTTTGCTTTTTGGGGAAAACAGTACAGTCAGCAAATCAAATGGATGCTGAGTACCCAAGGCATTGAAGATGCTCTGGCTGTGATTAATAAAATCTTACCTGTATTGACTACAGCAATCCTTTTTTGGTTCGCCAGCAGTTTACTTCAGCAAGCTAATTCATCAGAAGGTGGTTTATCTACAGGTGTATTTTTAGCATTTAATGCGGCATTTGGTACATTTATCGGTGGAGCTACCAGTCTTAGTGGCACGATTATAGATGTCTTACAAGTGGTTCCTTTGTGGGAACGAGCGCAGCCGATTCTCGAATCTAAACCGGAAGTTGATTCTGAAAAAGCTGATCCAGGTCGGCTTTCTGGGCGAGTGGTTGTGGATCATGTAATTTTCCGGTATCGAGATGATGGGCCTTTGACATTGGATGATGTTAGCATCCATGCGGAACCTGGCGAATTTATCGCTTTTGTTGGAGCTTCGGGGAGTGGAAAATCAACCCTGTTCCGATTATTACTGGGGTTTGATGTCCCGGAATCTGGCACGATTTATTACGACGGACAAGATTTAACCGGGTTGGATATTCATGCAGTGCGTCGACAACTAGGAGTTGTGATGCAAAATAGCCGATTGACATCTGCATCGATCTTTGAGAATATCGCCAGTGGAGCGATGATCTCAATGGATGAAGCGTGGGAAGCCGCGCGGATGGCTGGCTTTGCTGAGGATGTTGAATCGATGCCAATGGGAATGCACACGGTAATTAGTGAAGGAGGAACTAATATCTCTGGAGGGCAACGCCAGCGATTATTGATTGCCCGATCGCTAGTATTAAAACCCAAAATCTTGTTATTTGATGAAGCCACCAGTGCCTTAGATAACCGCACTCAAGCGATTGTCAGTCAAAGTTTAGAGCGTTTGAAGGTGACACGAATTGCGATCGCTCACCGTCTGAGTACCATTCGCAACGCCGATCGCATCTATGTATTCGAGAGCGGTCGTGTAGTCCAAGAAGGTAGTTTTGATCAACTCGCCAATCAACCAGGATTGTTTGCCCAACTGATGGCGCGACAAAAACTTTAAAGTCACAAATGAAGGAGATATCTACTATGTCACCTACTTTTTGTAAAATTCTTCAGATAAATTGCAGCCTCGTTGTTTCGCTACTGATGTTGAATGGGTGGGGTGTTTCTGTAAAAACTGCGATCGCCGGAACTATGGAGCCTGCCCAACGCATAGCCGATGTAGCTCCGATCCCTGATAGTATAAAAGTCCCAAATGGTGAGCAACTTCTTCTAAAAGCATCTGCTAAGGGTTCACAAATCTATATCTGCAAACCGAAATCAGAATCCCCTGAACAGTACGAGTGGACGCTTAAGTCTCCCGATGCCGTGTTGTTGAATGAGCAAGGGCAAGATTTGGGCAAGCATTATGCAGGCCCAACTTGGGAAGCCAAAGACGGTAGCAAAGTTGTGGGAAAGTTGAAATCTAAGGTAAATGCACCACAAGATGATGCCATTCCCTGGCTATTATTAGAGGCGCAATCTCATGAAGGAAATGGTATTTTCCGCCAAGTAAATTGGATTCAACGGATCAATACAGTTGGTGGAAAAGCCCCTGTTGAAGGGTGTGATAAATCATCTGAAAACCGAGAAATTAGTGTGAATTACACGGCTGATTACCTCTTTTATAAAATTAAGCAATAAATATTAACAAACAAGATAAAAATTCCCTTGTTGAGATATTTTATATAAGAATTTAAGACTAGCCCTCTCAAGGTGACTCGTAAAATCTCTTTTTTCTCTCTGCGTTCTCTGTGCCTCTGTGGTTAAAAAGTAATTTATTTAACCACAGAGGCACAGAGAACACAGAGTCAAGAGATTGAAGAGGAATTTTGTGACCAAAATTTTTACCCACTTAGAAAAGGCTATTCCTAGAATTGTTTTATCGCCCTCTGGTTTATTCGGGTAGCTTCCCGGCTAGTTTCCTTTCTTGATTGAGAACAGAATTTGCATAGATTGCCAGTTGCGATCGATTTTTTAGATTGAGGCGGTTTAAAATACTCGTCACATGAGTTTTTACCGTTCCTTCGGTAATATAAAGTTGTTGGGCAATTTCGCGGTTCGTTGCACCAACACCGATCAAACATAAAACCTCTTGTTCTCGTGCGGTAATTTCCGATGGCTTTGATGAAGCGGAATTTTGGTTAGCTGAAGCTGCTTCCGTAACCAATAATTTATCAAATAACCCCGGCCCAAATTGAGTATAGCCAGAATGCCCAAAGCGAATTGCATCTGCTAGCTCACTTGAAGGCATATCTTTAAGCAAATATCCTTTTGCACCTGCACGCATTGCCCCTGTTAGATAAGAATCATCATCAAATGTACTTAAGACGAGAACTTTGATATTAGGAAAGTTTTGCGTAATCAGTTTTGTTGCAGTTCGTCCATCCATTTCGGGCATCCGAATATCCATTAGCACCACATCGGGCTGAAGTTCTGCAACAAGCTCTAGAGCAACTTTACCATTCTCAGCATCACCGACGACTTCCAAATCAGGTTCCTGTTCTAGCATTGCTTTCAGTCCCTGACGAATAAGGCTCTGATCGTCAACGATTAACAGGCGAATAGGAGAGGATTTATCATTTTTCATGGTAATTATCTCTTTCTGGTTTTGATGAACGATCGATAGATATCTCCAAAAATTAATGAAGGATTACCTGAAACCCTTGTAGAAACGTTACAACATTTAATAATTGGGTATGGGAAAGAGGACTTGGGGACAAGGAGAATTGGGGACAAGGGGAAAGACTTGTTGTAAGTTCTAAACTTTTGTCACCTTGTCACCTTGTCACCTTGTCACCTTGTCCCCTTGTCCCCCTACTCCTCCTCCCTGATCTCTGGGAAAGTTAGCGACAATCCGACAACCAGCGCCCGGTTTACTAACAATTTCTAACTGGGCGTTGACTGTAACTGTTCGTTCTCGCATTCCCTGGAGTCCGTATCCGGCAACGGATTGATCGCATTCAAAGCCTTTACCGTTATCTTGGAGTATCAACGATAGCCCTGCCGCCGTTGTTTGAATTCTAATTTGAACAGCTGTGGCATTGGCGTGTTTATAAATATTGGTTAGTCCTTCTTGGACAAGGCGATACACAACATGATTTACTGAATCGGAAAGCGGTTGTGATAAATCAATTTTGCAGTATGGTAAGACATCGGTGAGGTGATAGAATTCCTGTGCAAGGTTAGCGATCGCATTTTCGAGCAATTGTCCGTGGAGTGGATCGGAGCGAATTGCCGAAACTGATTCCCGTACCTCTTGCAAGGCTTCAGAACCCAATTTTTTCGCTGCTAATAAAAACGATCGCGCCCGATTAGAATCGGTTTCCCAAAGAGTTAATGCTGTTTCCATTTGCACATTTAGCGCTACTAGGGAATGTCCTAGAGAGTCGTGGATGTCACGCGCAATCCGATTGCGTTCTTCTAGCGCCACCATTTCCTCGATGCGTTGATTCAGGGCTTTTTGGTGTTCTAGCGATCGCCTTAGTTCTGCTTCTGTCTCCTGCAAGCGCCGATTTTGCTCCTGAAGTTGCATTTGTAAGCGGCAAAGTTTGAGTTGATGCTCCATTCGAGCAACCACCTCTTCAATCTGAAAAGGTTTGTTAATAAAATCAACGCCTCCAACCGAAAAGGCTTTCACTTTATCAAATACCTCATTCAACGCACTAATAAAAATGACAGGAATCTCTTGTGTTTGCGGATTAGATTTGAGTCGCTGACATACTTCATAGCCGTTCATTCCGGGCATGGTAATATCGAGCAGAATCAAATCTGGAGGTTGAGCTTGTATACCAATTAACGCCATAGAACCATTGGTAACACTCCTCACTTCGTATCCTTGCTCGTTGAGCATTGCTGATAAAAGGCGAAGATTATCTAGAGTGTCATCAACTATGAGAATGTCTCCCTTGGATGATTGGCTTAATTCCATACTTCTCAAAGGGCTAAGAGAGTCGTTAATTATCAAGCTAGTGGTAACGTAATGTAAATAAATTATGGATTATAAGTGATAATAAATTCCATCCATGTAACAAATCTATTGATGATATTGGTAATTTCCAAGTACTGATAAATTTACATTTATTTATATTATTGTTTTATATCCGTTTACCTACTTAGTTTATTTTTATTGGCAGTAATTAAAAATAAATTGAGTACGTAAAATTTTTCTATTTTAATTCCTTTGCATAATTTTTCACAATTTTAAATCAAGTTATAACCTTATTATTATCCGTTTTTTAGCTTGATTTTTCAAGATTGAGTCGCTAGGCAATGTACCAGAGTTAGCTCGGTACAAGCAAGCTATAGGTAGCGTTTCTTAAAGTAAAAGGACTTAGGGGATTCTGAACTTCTTAAGAAAAAGATAAATTTCAAATCTCACATAATAGGGTAATGTATTAATTCTCAATATTACCCAAGAGGGTAATATCATCTGAGACATTTCATCTTCTATAATTATGCCAAATAGAATTCATCATAATTAATAGGCTTATGTGTAAATATTATTACCCCAACATTGCTGTTTAATTTCAGGAATTCGGATATGCCTTCTTTCACCCTTGGACTTTCAAAGCTGACTAAAAATGTGCAGTTGCGCCACATTCTTGTAGTGCCGTTTGTACTGCAAATTTCTCTAGCCGTAGGGCTAACAGGGTGGCTATCAATACATAATGGGCAACGAGCAGTTAATGAAGTTGCAATCCAACTCCGAAATGAAATCACAGCTCGAATCCAGCAGTACCTAAAGGTATATGTTGAAACGCCTCATAAAATCAATCAATTAAACGCTAATGCGATTAAGCTGGGTGAACTTAATATCCAAAAATTATTAACATTAGAACAACACCTTTGGTATCAACTGAAGACCTTTGACACAGTGACAGCAGTTTACGTTGGGTCAGAATATGGTGAACACGTTGCAGTTCAAAGGGCGGATGATGGTCAGTTTGAGGTGAAACTTTCAGGTAAGTCCACTGGGAATGAAATTCGGATTTATGCCGCAGACCAACCGGGACATTACACTCAACTTTTAAGATCCAAGCCTAATTACGATCCTCGGACTCGTCCGTGGTATCAATCGGCAGTTAAGTCTAAGACAGCTAGCTGGGGTGGAATTTATAAACTGTTTGCCACACCCAAATATGTGCTAAATGCCAGCTTGCCGATCTATGATGATGGCGGCAATCTGCTTGGCGTTGCTGCTGTCGATTTTTCACTGACTGGGATTAGTCAATATCTGCGGACTCTCAAAATCGGGCGAACGGGCGAAACTTTCATCCTAGAACGCCAAACAGGATTACTGGTTGGGAGTTCTGCCACTCAACAACCCTACATAATTACAAATCCAAAAGCCCCAATCATAGATCAGAATCCAGATCGAGTTGAGGCGATCGCCAGTAGTGATATTTTGACGCGACGCACTACTGAATTTTTGCAGCAACACTTTGTAGACTTAACCCAGATTACCGAAAAACAACAACTAGATTTTGACATTGAGGGTCAACGGCAATTTTTACAAATTGTACCGATGAGGCAGCAGGGATTAGACTGGCTAATCGTCGTGGTTGTCCCAGAACGGGATTTCATGGATCAAATTAATGCCAATACTCGTTCAACAATTTTACTTTGCCTGGTTGCCTTTGCACTTGCAACTGGATTGGGCATTCTTACCGCTCACTGGATTACACAGCCAATTCTCCGACTGGGAAGTACAGCCAAAGCGATCGCCGCCGGAAACTTAGACCAAAAGGTTTCGGTGAACAGTACAACCGAGCTAAACTCTTTGGCGGAGTCTTTTAACCTTATGGCTCATCAGTTGCGTGAATCCTTTTTAGCCCTAGCACGAACTAACGAAGAATTAGAAAGCCGAGTCACGCAACGCACCATAGAACTCGGTGAGAAAAATGCCCAACTTCAGAGGGAAATTCGCGTTAGCGAAGCTGCCCAAAAGAGTCGCCGAAAAGTAGAAGCAGCACTAAAAACATCCGAAGCAGAACTCCGGTTAATGTTCGCTGCTATGACTGATATGGTAGTGGTTTTTGATGCAGAGGGACGTTACCAAAAGTATGTGCAAACAAAGTATGTGCTAACACAATCCTTCGCTTATAAGCCTGATATAGATCGCATTGGCAAAAAAGTTGATGAAGTTTTACCAAAAGAAATCGCCAATTTAATACTCGATGCCATTCAGCAAGCGTTGCATCTGAAAGAAGAACCCAGAAACCCAGATGGAAGTCGTAAAAATGTTTTTGTTGAATACCACTTATCAAACAAGAATCGAGAAACTTGGTTTTTAGCTAGTGTTTCGCCATTATCTGACAATACAGTACTTTGGGTGGCTCGTGATATCACCAAGCTGAAAAAAACCGAAGCCGCGCTCAAGCAAGCCAAAGAAACCGCAGATGCTGCCAACCTTGCCAAAAGCCAGTTTCTCTCTAATATGAGCCATGAACTGCGGACTCCTCTTAACATCATCCTTGGCTTTACCCAACTGCTGCTGCGAAATCGATTGCTCAACTCACAGCAACAAGAATATCTTGACACGATCAACCGTAGTGGCGAAGACTTACTGACCTTAATCAATGATGTATTGGAAATGTCCAAAATTGAAGCAGGTCGAGTTATCCTCAGCGAAACAAATTTTGACCTCTACGGGCTTTTGGATCGTTTGCAACAAATGTTTGCATTGAAAGCCCAATCTAGAGGATTAAAACTCATTTTGGAGCGATCGCCAGCCATTCCCCAATACATCTGTGCCGATGAGAGTAAATTACGCCAAGTACTGGTTAATCTATTAGGAAACGCAATTAAATTTACGCGGCTTGGTCAAGTAACCTTGCGGGTAGAAACTCCTAACCAAAACATCACACCAGATGAACCCATCACCCTGAACTTCAGCGTCGAAGATACGGGTTGCGGCATTGCTGATTCTGACTTTAATCGTCTATTTGAGCCATTTGTCCAAACAGAGGCGGGGCAAAAAGCTCAGGAAGGTACTGGGCTTGGATTACCCATCAGCCAGCGATTTGTGCGGCTCATGGGCGGAGATATCAGGGTAAATAGCACGCTCGGAAAAGGCTCAATTTTTACCTTTGATATCCGAACTCGTGCAGTAATTATGGATACCTTGCCAACACCTGCACCAAGTCGGCAAGTTATCGGTTTAGAAAAGGGACAACCCAGCTATCGCATTCTGATTGTTGAGGATAAACTAGAAAATCGGCAGCTTCTAATTGAGTTATTAACACCCGTTGGCTTTGAGGTACGGGAAGCGGTAAATGGTCAAGCTGCGATCGAACTTTGGCAAAATTGGTCGCCTCACCTCATTTGGATGGATCTACGGATGCCAATTATGAACGGATTTGAGGCAACCAAACATATTAAAGCAGCAAGCTCTCAAACCCCAGTTATTATTGCATTGACCGGAAGCGCATTTGAAGAAGACCGCCTAACAGCGCTGTCCATAGGTTTTGATGACTTTGTGCGTAAGCCATTTCGGACGACCGTAATTTTTGAAAAGATGGCTGAATATTTGGGTGTTCGTTATGTTTATGCTGATGAACTAGAAAATCAGGAAAAAGCATCTTGGCCTTCTAACGCTTCCTCCTTCACACCTAAATTAACGGTTGCAGATTTAAGCGTCATGCCTAACGACTGGATTGAGCAACTGCATCAGGCAGCGCTCCGAATAAATGCTAAAGAAATTATTATGCTGATTAAACAAATTCCTGAGCAGCACGAGCATCTGATCAAGGCACTAACTAATCTCGTAGACTACTTCTGCTTTGAAGAAATTATTGCATTAGGGAGTACTAAAAAAATAAATAACCCAAAAACGTAGATGGACAAAGCGCTTTGGCTTCATCTTTATTAGAGGCTATTTATATTTTTTTAGTTCTTCAGATGTCAGAGATGTAATTAGACTTAACGGTAGTGGTTGCTGACTAATTTTATTAACGTATTCTGTACTCAAGTATGGAAGGTAACTTGGCTGCCCAGCAATATACGTTTCAAAGAAAGGAACACTTAAAGCTTTAACATAGCGACGCGCTAAAGCTGGACTTGAACCGACTGCTTGTGTAGGAACAGGAATCGTTGCATTGGGTGATTCGGCAATTGTAGAAAAGTGTGTCCCGCCATTGATAAGGGTTAAATACTTATTTGAAGTTGTTAACCAAGTAAAAGGCTGAATTTGTTCTAGCAAAGCCGGAGTAACAGTATCAGAAGTGCCAGATATAATCATCACAGGAATTTTGATTTGGCTAAAGCTAGCCTGACCAAAAATACTTCTACCAACTGGATTAATGACAATTGCTGCTTTTATCCTTGTATCCGATAAATTATATTGAAAATTTGGCAAATTAACAGCCAAACATTGAAGTAATAGCGAAACATTTAACGTATCTTCTAAAGCGGAACAGTCAGCTTTCAATTGCTCAAAATTGATCTTTGCACCAGCTAATGCTAACGCTGTATATCCACCAAATGATTGCCCTATGACACCAACTTGGTCTAAATTTAAACGTCCTTGAAAGGTTGGATTCGACTTAGATAAACTCGTGAGTTCATCTAGTAAGTATTTAATATCTAAAGGTCTGTCAATAAGTTCTCTAGGATTAGTAACTTGATTTGTTGTACCTTTTAATAATGCTTGTAGTTGTTTTGAATCACTACCCGGATGTTCTGGAACAGCAACCACAAAACCATAAGAAGCGAGATGTTCAGCTAGATATGCAAAACTTGTTCTGTCAGAACCAAGTCCATGCGAAATAACAATTATCTTCCGAGGATTTTGAGCAACTGGGAGGTAAATATCAGCTAAGAATCTTCTATTACGTGTAAGGTCATTAAGGGTAATAGTTTGTTTTAAGAAACGAAAACTTCCGGTTTTACCTAAGTCCATCAATGGAATAGAATCAACCTTAGAAACAGTTATTACATTTTGTTGAGATTCTTCGTTAATAAGTGCTACTGCATTTTGAGTTTGATTTACTAAATCTTGTAATGTCTCTGCTACTCCTAAAGTCTGGTTTAAGTTTATGGAAATTGAGCTTGCAGGAAACTTGCGTAATACATTTAAGAGGGTGAAATCTTTTTGATCTGCGGCTGATAAAATTAGTGCCGAGCGAATTGCATAAAAGCCTGATAACCTAGATTCTGTCTGAATAATTTTCCCTAATTTTTGTAATAATCGCTCACCAATTGGTGTATAAAGAAACTGCGAAATTTCTACTTCATTTAAGGGAATACGAGTTAGTAAAACTTTCCGCAGTTGAGTTAGTTGCTTTTTGTCTACATACTGACTATATCCAGCAAAATCTTCATCCACGTTACCTGTCTTAGCATAGTTCTCAAGCGAACTAATGGGGATAGACCTTTCTAAAACACCATAATTAAATTTTAGGCGCTCTGCACCGAAAGCGGGATAAGTAGTTAATGTAGGCAGCAATGCCATACTAAAAATTCTTAAAGCCAATTTCTGCCAAACAGTTTTTTTACCGATAAGATGAGTCATTACACACCGCTTTAGATACTACATTGATTACGCAATCAGAAAATTAGCTGATCATAAAATTTGATATCGTTGAGGGAAATTTTCTAGAATTTCCGCTTTGATTTTTTAAGTTGCTTGCATGGGAAGGCAAGAGGCAATAAGGCTTTTTGAGTTGTACGAAGTATTTTTCACGCAATTAAATATCAGCCCTATATTAGATAATTATGGCCAAGCGCGTCCCCCTTACCCCAACCAGTGTTTTGGGCAAAACCGCCGTCCATCGAGGCTGGATACCTGGTGAATCAAAAGCCTGTACTTGACCAATAATCTTTATCATAATTTATTGTGCCGATAAGCTTTGAGTGCTATTCTGAAACGCTGTAGTTGATATTTCTCGAAACAGAATTCTCCTTAAATTTAAAAATTGAGAATATTTGTAAGTAGCAGTTAAAGACTTTGCTTCAATAAAAATTTGTTTTATTTCAGGATGTTTTTGGCTAATTTTTATTTCTAAACTTTCTACAGCTAATGCTATTTCCTCACCTGTGAGATTTTTAGAAAACTGGATTTCCAGGTTGAGTAATACTTTTTGTGGAGCAAGCTGCATAGTTAGCACACGAATAACTTTTTGTACCCCTGGTTCTATTTTTGATAAAGAACGGATATTAGCTATAGTTTGAGTATTAGCACTTTCAGCAACTAATAATCCTTTAGTTTTTCTAGCTAGTAGCACTGCTAATATAGACAAGATAATGCCAAAAACAACAAAATCTTTTAGTATCTTAAGTGAACCTAGTATTTTCCTAATCTATCCAGAGAAAGATAAAATGTATATTGTTTTACTGACCAATATTTTAATTAGTTGTCATTCCTGTGACAATAGGATGTCTTTATTTGTAAGATTTGTTAAGGTATAGATTTAAAGGCTATTTCAATCTGAATCATAATTTATGGTATATTCAGAGAAACCTGGTTTATCAGTTTTAGTTGATATCGATTAGTATATTAGATTAATGAAACCTATAGCTGTTTTGATTAGTTTTTATGCTTGAATAAATAATTACTAAAAATAGTAGATAAGAGAAAATCCGGATTTCGTAATTTACTTTAAAATTTGAAGTGGATCACATTTTTTAAATCTTTTTAATTACTTGACTGCGGCTTTAGCCCTAGCATTCTTGACAATATGAATAATGCGTTAGATGGATAGCATCTATTTACATACTTAGACTTATAAGGGAAAAAGTGATGCCTGCTCTGTCTCTAAATAGCCAAAATTTACCATACCCTGACCCTTTGCACCCCATCATTGTCCACTTCGTAATCGCAATGGTGCTTTTTTCTTTTGTGTGCGATGTTCTAGGCTATTTCACCTGCAACGTGCGTTTATTTGAGGTGAGTTTTTGGAATATGTTTGTTGCTGCGATCGCAATTTTCATCGCGATTATCTTTGGCCAGTTTGAAGCCGGACTAGCCCAAGCCCAGAAAGCAGCGCAGTCAACGCTGAATTATCATACCGTCTTGGGTTGGTCATTGGCGGCGATGGTTGCCGCGATCGCAGCTTGGCGTTTTGTGATTCGCAACCGTAGCCCCCGAAAAGTACCACCCGCTTACCTTGGGGCTGCAACATTGTTAGTCTGCCTAGTATTTTTGCAAGTGTATTTGGGGAGTAAACTGTTTTGGGTGTATGGGTTGCACGTTGAGCCTGTAGTTCAAGCCATGAAACAGGGAGTTTCACAATGAACCCGCAACTGATTGAGCAGTTGAGATTGCGCCTGGGTGCTAACGGATTACCCTACGAGATTCCTGTACATCCCCAGTTGGTGCATCTAACGCTGGGTTTATTCATCATTGCCATCATTTTTGACATAGCAGGAGTGCTGTTTTCTTTAGAAAAACCAATTTTCAAATTTTTGGGATTGGCCGCTATCCGTTCTAGCTTTTTTGATGTCGGTTGGTACAACCTCATAGCAGCAGCAGGTATCACATTTTTTACGGTTGCGGCTGGTTTTTTTGAGCTACTTTTGGCAAATCCACCAGTCGATCAAAAGAGTGCTTGGGGGTTGAGTGCTGGTTGGACAATGCTTTTACATGGTTTGGGTGGCGTTTTGCTGTTGGCGATCATTGTCGCCATGACTGTATGGAGAGGTTTGCAACGCTATCGCTGGCGGAAGGATGCTTCTAGACAGGTGCAGTGGAGTTACTTGTTAGCGGGGATTGCAATACTAGGCATATTATTCGTTCATGGAACTTTGGGGGCGCAATTGGGAGAAGAATTTGGGATTCATGTTACTGCTGCTAATACCATTTCTAAAAATGTTTACAGCAAATAATTAAACGAGAATTTATTGAATTTTATGTTTAGTGTTTTTGAATATGTATTAATAGCGGTTTATGTAGCAGTGCTGCTCGTTGTTAGTCGGTGGATAGGGCAACAAGCGTTTTCTTGGATGCCTCCCCAAGCTACAGCAGAAGCACAAAGGGTAGATGATTTATTTAGCTTCTTAGTCTCAATTGGAGCATTTATCTTGCTTGGGCTAATTGGCGTTATGGTCTATGCGATCGCATTCCATCGCGCCCCCCCAGAAGACTATAGCGAGGGACACCCCTCTAGAGGTGATGCGAAGCTAGAAATATTGTGGACAGCAACCCCAACTTTGTTAGTAGTGTGGATTGCTTTCCAAAGCTTCAATATTTATCAGCAATTAGATATTTTAGGTCTAACCGAAATCGTTCATCTGCACACACCCCTAGAATCTGCCTCCGCCGCAACCATTAGTGATGCCCCCAAACCTGCATCTGAGACTATTGATGTTTTCGTTAAGCAGTGGGATTGGTCTTTTCGTTATTCAAATAATGTTACTAGCAATCAACTGCATCTGCCTATTAATCAAAGCACTCGCTTAAATTTGCAAGCGCAGGATGTAATTCACGGTTTCTACGTCCCTGAGTTTCGCTTAAAGCAGGATATTATTCCAGGACGCGACATTGATATTGTGCTAACACCCATTCGTGCAGGCAAATATCGGCTGAAAGATTCTCAATTTAGCGGTACTTACTTTGCCTTAATGGAAACGGATGTATACGTTGAATCCCTCGATCAATATAATCAGTGGCTCACGCAAACCGCTAATAGCGAACAAACTCCAGTAAATCAGGCGGTTGCCGAAAATATCCAACCATCAAAAACATTGTTTAATAGCGGCTGGTACACCGTCACACCTGCTCAACCTGGCATTGCCAATAAAAGGAAGCAAAATAATGACACATGATTTTAGTGAAGAGATTACTGGGGATCGAGAATCGAAAAATTACCAGAACCAGCAGGGTAATACTTGGCGGCAATATTTCAGCTTCAACACCGATCATAAGGTGATTGGAATTCAGTACATGGTGATGACCTTCATTTTCTTCCTGATTGGCGGCCTGTTGGCGATGCTGATTCGGGCTGAATTGCTCACCCCAGAATCAAATTTGGTCGATCGCCCGCTTTACAACGGTTTGTTCACTATGCACGGGACAATCATGATTTTCCTGTGGATTATTCCCTTCAATGCAGGTCTTTCTAACTACTTAGTACCGCTAATGATTGGAGCGCGGGATATGGCTTTTCCCCTGCTCAACGCCATCTCTTTTTGGATTTTGCCACCCGCAGGTCTTTTACTACTATCTAGTTTCTTCCTCCCAAACGGGACTGCACAATCTGGCTGGTGGTCTTATCCGCCAATTAGTCTGCAAATTCCAGGTGGTGAACTGATTAACGGTGAATTTATTTGGATAGTCAGCCTAGTTTTAATAGGCATCTCTTCAATCATGGGGGCTGTCAACTTTGTGACAACCATCTTTTGGATGCGGGCCCCAGGGATGACATTTTTTCGGATGCCTGTGTTTGTTTGGTCGGTTCTTAGCGCTCAGTTATTGCAACTGATTAATTTGCCTGCCTTAACGGGTGCATTGATCTTGCTGTTGCTTGACCTATCTTTTGGTACACAATTCTTTAAACCAGATGGGAATGGCGATCCGATTATTTACCAGCATCTATTTTGGTTCTACTCTCATCCAGCAGTTTATATCATGGCACTACCAGCCTTCGGTATTTTTGCTGAGGTTTTGCCTGCATTTTCTCGCAATCCTCTATTTGGTTATCGGTCAGTTGCGATCGCCACCTTGGGTATTGCTGCGATCAGCATTTTCGTTTGGGCGCATCATATGTTCACCAGTGCAACCCCTGGTTGGATGCGGATGACCTTCATGGCTACCTCAATGTTAGTTGCCATACCCACAGGTATTAAAGCCTTCGCTTGGACAGCCACCATCTGGAGGAGCAAGCTACATCTAGAGACACCAATGCTGTTTGCGATGGGAGGTGCAGCCATGTTTATTTTTGGCGGTGTTACTGGTGTAATGCTTGCTGCCACGCCATTTGATATCCACGTTAATAACACTTACTTTGTTGTAGGACACTTCCACTACATCGTTTTTAACACGATCACAATGGCAATCTTCGCGGCAATTTACTACTGGTTTCCTAAAATAACTGGAAGAATGTATGCCGAGGGGTGGGGCAAATTGCATTTTTGGCTGACCTTTATTCCTGCCAATATTACCTTTTTCTCCATGCACCCATTAGGTTTACAAGGGATGCTACGCCGAGTTTCTTCCTATGATCCACAATATCAAGGATGGAACGTCATCGCTAGCTTGGCATCATTCTTACTAGGAGCATCCACACTGCCTTTTATTGCTAACATAGTAGGCTCTTGGCTTTATGGGCCGCGAGCAGTTGATAATCCTTGGCACGCTACTGGATTGGAATGGACGACCTCTTCACCACCCCCGCGAGATAACTTTGAAGAGATTCCAATTGTCACAAGACCTCCTTATGACTACGGTAATCCAAAGTACTCATTAATGGAAAATTCTAATAACAATGAGTAAGAAATTAGACCAATTTTAATTACGAATTGCGAATTACGAATTATGCGTCGTACTCATATAGATGAAAGTCCAATCCGTTTTGATTTGTGGCGGCGACGCTTGCCAAATTGGTTACAGCGCTTCCTACCAAGTGGTGGCGGTAGCCATGAAGATCATCATGGTAAAGGAATGTTCGGATTCACCGTGTTCCTGCTATCAGAAAGCATCATTTTTTTGAGTTTTATCTTTACTTATGTTGCTCTACGACTGACTAATAAAAATTGGCTGCCACCCGGTATATCGGGGCCGGAATTGTCTACAATTGTGGTTATTAATACGGTAGTATTACTTTCTAGTAGCTTTGTCATTCAACCAGCAGAAAATGCCCTCAAGCGTAATCAACTCACAAAATTTCGCTGGCTATGGTTAATAACGATCGCAATGGGAAGTTACTTCTTAGTTGGTCTGTTAATTGAGTGGAAAAATCTCGATTTCAAGATTACTACAGGGTTAGTTGGTTCGACATTTTACTTACTAACAGGCTTCCACGGTCTACACGTCCTGGCTGGTGTTGTGCTTCAGATAATTATGCTGATTCGTTCATTCATCCCAGGTAACTATAATAAAACTCACTTCGGGACAAGTGCGACTACTCTTTTTTGGCACTTTGTTGATGTAGTTTGGGTCTTTATTTTCTCGCTTCTCTATCTTTGGCGGGCATAAAAAATTCAGAAATTCCAGTATTTTCAGGAGTAATGTGATGAATCTATTCTTACAAGAAATACCAGCCTCAGAACGTAGTCTAAAAACAATTCAAGAAACTCCAGCACCAAGTCAAGATCCATTAATTGCACGCGGATTACAAAAAGAGCAATATGCTGGCATTATTGGTCTAGCGATCGCTCTGATTGCTGCTGTCGGATTTTTTAGTCGCAGAGTGGAATATGCTATTGCATTTGCTGTGTTCCTCAGTGCCATTTTGATAGCTTTATTTTTATTCATCTAATAAAGCTTTCATTGTCTGATTTAACAAGATTTGCGAGGGATTTTATGAACAGACCAGTTTATCAAACTGTAATTGTTGGCGGTGGTTTTGCAGGATTATTTACAGCCTTACATTTAGCTCATGAACATTATCCTCGTTCTGTTATCTTGATTGATAAAGACGAGCGCTTTTGCTTTAAGCCGCTACTATATGAATATTTCGATGGTGAGATGGATAACTTTCAGGTAGTCCCGCGCTTTTCGGAACTCCTTAAAGGTAGTGGTGTCATCTTTGTGCAAGATACAGTGCAATCGATAGACTTGCATCAACGGGAAGTCAAATTAGCTTCGGGAAACTCCTATAATTACAGTAATTTAGTATTAGCTTTGGGCAGCGTTACTGGCTATCATCAAGTTGAAAGTGCGAATGTTAATGCCTTTCCTTTCTGGACGCAAGCAGATGCGAGCGCTCTTGAGCAACATTTACGTGACTGTTTGCACAAAGCCGTCCAAACTGAAGATTCAGAACAACGCCGAAAACTATTAACAGTAGTCATCGTTGGTGGTGGTGCAAGTGGTGTGGAAATGGCAGCAACTTTAGCAGATTTTCTCCCACACTGGTATAGTGCTTTGGGAGGAAATTCAAGTGAAATTCGTGTAGTATTACTCAATCATGGTAAAGAAATCCTTGATGGCGATATAAATAACCCATTGCGTGAAATTGCCGAACGGGAATTGAATAAACGTGCTGTGCCAATAGAGATGATTGTGGAAGCAGAAGCTACTGCTATTGGTTCCACCTCAATTCAATATAAGCGTAACGATCAAATTGAGACATTAGCTACACATACTACAGTTTGGACTGCTGGCACTTCTACCCATCCACTGATTAAAGAGTTGCCAATTCCTAAAGAACATCGAGATCGGCGCGATCGCCCTTTAGTTACTCCCACCTTACAATTACTTGATTTCCCAGAAGTCTTTGTCGGTGGTGATTGTGCAGCAGTTCAGGATAATTCGCTACCGCCTACGGCTCAAGTAGCTTATCAGCAAGGAGCCAATATTGCCCACAATTTGAAAGCGATCGCTCTCGGAGAAGAACTCAAACCTGTTAAGGTTAACATCCGGGGAACCCTTTTGAAATTGGGGATAAATGATGCTGCTGCTAACCTTTTCAATGTTTTTGAAGTTGCAGGCGAATCTGGGCATTTAATCCGTCAAGGCACTTATTTAACGCTATTGCCAACACCAATTCACGACTTTAAAGCCACTACTGAATGGGTAGATGAAGAGATTTTCCATCACCACCTTGACCCTCATGATGTGGGTAAAAAAGTGGTGCAAGCAGCGGAAATAGTCGGCGCAGGAGTTGTAGGTATTCTAGCTGCGAGAAAATTACTGAAAATGTTGGGAGATGAGGATAAAAAAGAGTAGGTAGGGAATCTCCTTTAATACAAGGTAAATTGCCAGTACAAAGATTTCCTTTAAGTCTCTAATGTGAAGAATCATTTCTAGAACTGTTTACTTGGCAATTCACAGAGATAATTTTTTTACTTTGATACTGTGGATGCCCAAATATTTGAATATGTTTGTTAGTACTAAAATAAATCTTTCGTGTTTACCTGCTTTTACTAAGTCGAAGATATATGGTGCGATATTCGGTTTGATATTATCAGCATCCCTACCTGGTGTTGCAGGGGCAGAAACTGTGATGCAAAAAGTAGCACGGACAGGAGTATTAACAGCAGGTACAAGTAGAGATGCTTTACCCTTTGCATATTCTGACAGTCAAGGAAAATTGATTGGTTATTCTGTGGATATGCTGACTTTGATCCAGAAGCAGTTAGAAAAAGAATTAGGCAAGAAAATTCAACTTAAATTAGTTGGAGTTACCCCAGCAGAAAGAATTCCCAAGATAATTAATCGACAAGTTGATATTATCTGTGATGCTAGTAGTTTTACTTGGGAGCGAGATAAAAAGGTTGATTTTTCAATCAGCTATGGTGTCACAGGTACGCAAATCTTAATTAAGAAGGACAGCAATTTAGGTTCGCCTGAATCTCTCATTAACAAGCGTGTGGGTGTGCTGGCTGGAACTACCAACGAACAAGCCATCAAGCAGATACAACCCCAAGCCAAACTTGTATATTTCAAGGCTAGAGCAGCAGGATTTGCAGCTTTGGAACAGGGTAAAATTGACGCTTTTGCATCCGATAGCATTCTTTTAGAGGGATGGTTACAAACAGCAAAAAATCAAGATAGTTTTGCGATCGCACCTCCTCGTCCCTATTCACGAGAAGGAATTGCTTGTATGGTTCCTGAGAATAACTCTAAATTCCTCGATTCAGTGAACTATTCCCTCGTCAAGTTTATGCAAGGATTTGTCAACAACAACCCCAAATATGTTGCGATTTTTGACCGTTGGTTTGGTTCTCAAGGTGTTGTATTTCTAAATCGAGACTTACGTGATTTAGCTGTGGAAACCATGCAATTGATGATAGAGTTTCACGAAGATATTCCCCAGAAAGATTTGTAGGCTGTAGTTAACCTAACGCGTCTACATACAGCAGTTTTCTTTTGCATGAGGCACAAAGTCACTGGTTTTGAGGCAGGAGGCAGGAGGCAGAAGGCAGGAGGCAGGAGGGAGAAGAATAATTTGATTTGTGAATCCTTGGTTCCGTACCTCATTTAGTTGCAAAGTGCTGTATTGCAATATTTTCTGTGTAGACCGTCATTAGTCATTAGTCATTTGTTGTTATGAATCCAATGTCACAGTTTTAACTGGTAAGGTAATGACAAACTCTGTCCCTTGACCCAATACAGAAGTGCAGCTCAGATTACCACCGTGAGTTTCTTCGACAATTTGCCGAGCGATCGCCAACCCTAACCCAGTCCCTTTACCAACAATTTTTGTCGTAAATAAATGGTCAAATATTTTTTCTTTAACTTGTTCACTCATTCCCTTACCATTATCAGCGATGGCAATTTTAACTAGATGATTCTCGACTGAGGTTGTAATTATAATTTGGTTAGGATTTTTTTGAATCTCTGCTAAACTCCGCCCAATAATTGACTCATCCAAGGCATCAATCGCATTTGCCAAAATATTCATAAACACCTGATTGAGCTGCCCTGGGAAACATTCAATTTGAGGTAACTTACTGTAGTTTTTGACAACTTCAATAGTAGGGCGTAGTTCATTAGCCTTTAGACGATGTTTCAAAATTAAAATTGTGCTATCAATGCCTTGGTGGATATTGAAAGTTACTTTGTAATCTTGATCCGCACGAGAGAAAGTTCTTAAACTGGTGCTGATTTTTTTTAACCTGTCACACGCCATAGACATTGAATCAATCATCTTGGGCAAGTCTTCTAAGCTATAATCTAATTCAATTTCGACTGCATGATCTTTGATTTGATCGTTATTGTTGAGTGAAGTTTCTTGATAGAGTTTCAAGTGTTCGATAATATCAGCAATAGTGGATTTAGCTTGATTGAGACTGGTAGCAATGAAACCGAGGGGATTATTCATTTCGTGAGCGACACCAGCAACTAAGTTACCCAGTGCAGACATCTTTTCATTTTGGACTATTTGTAATTGGGCGTTTTGTAGATCGTTTAGCGCTTGTTGCAAATCAAGTGATTTTTGCTGTAGAGTAAGTTCTGCTTGTTTACGTAAGCAAAGCTCTTCGTAGACATCGCTAATATCAATTACCACCCCATCCCATAAGATTGCACCATCGGCTTGTCGCTCTGGCCGAGCCACAGATTGAATCCATTTCACCACTCCTGAAGGCAGGATAATGCGCCATTCTTGCTCAAATGGGGTCAGAGTTTGGGCAGAGTAAGCGATCGCTTTTGCAATAGCTGGTTGATCGTCAGGATGATTCATATCGTAAAGGCTGTGCATCCCTGCCATCACTAACTCTGGCTCTAAGCCATACAAGTCCAAACAACCAGAGCTAACATAAGGTGTTGAAGTTGAACCGTCGGCTGCCAAACGGAATTGGTACACCATCCCAGGAATATTATTCGCCAAATTTTGGAAGCGGATTTCACTAGCCTGTAATTTCGCTAGAGATTGCGTCAATTGTTGAGCATAGTTTTGGGAATTTCGATAAAGTTGGGCATTTACCAGAGAAATTGCCGCTTGAGCGCAAAGCAAGTTTAGCAGTTCAACGCGATCGCTTGTAAAGGCTCCATTTGTTAGGTTATTTTCTAGATACAATATGCCCAGCAACTTCCCCTGATGTAATATTGGGCTACACAAGATGCTTTTGGGCTGCTGTTGCTGAATATAAGGATCGTTGATGAATTGAGGATGCACTGTGGCATCAATAATTACTGTTGGTTTTAAGCTGCGTCTGACGGTATTAATTAAGCCAACTGGCACATCTTGAGAGTCTTCAATGGGCTGTGGATTCAGCAATCTTGGGTAAAAATCAACATGAGTAATTCCCTTTTTGTTCTCTACAGATCCGATACCAAGAGAAAGCTGTGCTAACGCCTGAATTAGCAAACGCCCTGATTCCAGAAGCATGAACACACACTTATCTGCTCCGGCATTTTCAATGACGATATGCAGCAATACTGAAAGCAGTTTTTCCAGTTCGATTTCGCCAGATAGGGTTTGGGAAGCTTTGAGAATACTAGCTAAATCTAGAGCAACAGAAATGCTACTACTACTGGAATTGGCAGAACTGGTGGAGATGACACTCTCCAAGGCAAAGATAGTTTCGTTAGTTGAGAGAGGAGAAGGACTTTGCTGAAGAATGGGGGCGAGTAATTGGGGATAGCGTTTTTCTAGATCGACGACTTTGGCTTTCGCACCCCAACGGGCATAACCATAGTAGGCTTGAGTCATGTATGACTGAGCAATCTGCTCTTTGCCCCAATCGAGGTAGAATTTGGCAGCTAATTCATTGGCTAGTGCTTCTTCTTGAATATAGCCTTGTTCTTTGGCTCCAATGATGGCGCGATCGTAACATTCAATTGCTTCTGCTCGATTGCCCAAGACTCGATACCGCTCGGCTTCCACCAAATCAAATTTGTGACGAAAATTCATTGGTGCATGGGTAGCCCAGTAGTTAAGTTTTTCTTGGTTGGCAGTAATGTATTCTTTCATTTGCTGCTGTTCTAAGGCTGAGAGTTTCTCAAACCATGCTAGTTGGGCTAAAGAATCGTAGAAATGAAAGATGGGTACATATAACAAAGCAATGATCGCATCTAAATATTGTCTGGCTTGCCTAGCCTGTTCTACAGCTTGTTCAAACCTGGAAAACAAATACGATACAACCAGTTTGTTAATCCACAGCAATGCTAATCCGGTGCGATCGCCTGTTGCTTCATGTAATGGAAGTTGATGCTGTTCATTGTAGGCTGTACCGCTCAACACCAAAACATCATCCGCCTCTCCCATTAAATTCAGCAAAATTTGTCGAATCAATTGGGAATAGTTCAGAGCTAAATTTTGCTTCAGGTGCTTGAGCGCTTCACAATAACCAGCAACTTCCGGCTCTAGCTGTGTTAAATTCTGTCCTGCAAAATAGGAGTAAAAACCGTAGTTAAATGCAGAGTAACCCGCGAAAGCCAAATCGCCTACATCTAAACAACTACAATAGGCAGTCTGCAAGGGTTGTAATAACTCCCGCAGGTGCATTTTCCAATGCCTTGTGTATAAGTTGACTAATAATAAAGTTTTCCCTTTCAATTCGGAATTTTGATAACGCGATCGCAGATCGAGGGCTAACTGACCGAATTCATAACCTAATTCTACGTTTTTGAATACACCACACATCAATATTCCATAAGAGACATAGCTAAAGGTTGAGGTTGATTCATTACCATAGACAACAGATAAATAAACCTTTTTTAAGATCACCAGTAAATACAGCAGTGGCTGATACACATAAGCGCAGGGTGCTACTGATGTCAAAATTCGAGCTGCTGCGAGGATGTTTGCATCCCTTGCATCGCTGAGGTTGAGCAACTCGGACGGGAATCGCTCTCCAATTACATCTAAGACGGTACTAAAGGCCACTGCCACATCTTCCTGGGTAGGCACTGTGGGTAGTTCCACTCCCAATTGCTTCAAAATGGTAAGTGCTGCTGCGATCGCTTCGGCAAAATAACCCTGAGCAGTGAATACCTCAATCTTCACCTCATAGACGCTGATTTTATCTAATGGAGTTTTGGCGTGATTTAGGACAAGATGGGCATTGGCTGCCATCTCCTCTAAATCACCGCTCAGATAGGCAGCTTCTGTGGCAACTTGATGGAGTGCTAGGGTTAACTCATACTGATGCTGCCAACTGTTTTGGGCGAGTAACCCAATGCCCACCTGGGCATATTTGTAGGCAGCAGTGTAGGCGATCGCTGCCTTGGCCTTGCGGCTTGCCATCAGGTTAAATTGCGCTAATGCTTGACGTTCTGCGGGTTGGGTAATCAATTCAGCCGCAACGTTAAGTTGACCGACAATTTCAAAAATGCGTTCTTCCCGGTTGCTTTCGGGGGTATTACTCAGGAGTAACTGGCCAATTTTTAGATGAGTTGCCTGTTTTTCGTCCTCTGGGATGAGAGAATATGCCGCTTGTTGAACGCGATCGTGCAGAAATGTGTAAACACAGGAACCAGAATCCAGAATCCCTAAGTCAGAAGAATCTGTTCTTGCTTCTGACTCTTGATGAAATTTATAGACATCACAATGAGGTAAAACTAACCCTTCTTGCAACGCTTTCCACAAAACTTCTGCTGTTTGGGTTGGAGACTGTTCAAAAACGATCGCCAATGTCGCCAAATCAAATTGATTACCGATACAGGCTGCCAATTTCAGAACTTCCTGAGTTTCGAGCGGCAACTTTTGTAGTTGAATTGCCATAAACTCAACGACATCATCCGTTAAAGAAAGCGATGTCTTCAGACAAGCTGCCGTGTTTTTGGGTACTTGCGCCACATCACACTGCCACAAACCTGTATCCCAATCAAAGGTAATTCGTCCATCTTCATGTAATGCCTTGAGAAACTGGGTTGTAAAAAACGGATTACCTTTGGCTTTTTGATAAACTAACTCGGTTAACGACAGGGCAACTTCTGTTGAATAAAATGTATCGGCAATCAAACGATTCACATCTGTTTGACTCAAAGGATCTAATGTAATGGTGCTGACGGTGACTCCCTTCTGAATCTCTTCTAGAGCTACCATTAACGGATGATCTGCAAACACTTCATTATCACGGTATGCACCAATAATTAACAGATAACCCTTTAAGGTTTCACCCATTAACAGTCTCATCAAATTCAGAGATGCCAAATCTGCCCAATGTAAATCGTCGAGGAACACTACTAACGGATGCTCTCTTGTCGCAAATACCTGAATAAATTTCACAAACAGCAGATTGAAGCGGTTCTGTGCAGCACTACCCGATAATTCTGGTACTGGCGGTTGCGTACCAATAATCCTTTCTAATTCTGGAATCACTTCAATTATCACCTGTCCACTCTCAGAGATTGCGGACAGAATTTTGTTTCGCCACTGTTCCAATTGGGTGTCGCTTTCGGTGAGCAACTGTCCCAGCAAATCCCGGAAAGCTTGTACAAAAGCAGATAGGGGAATATTGCGGTTGAACTGATCATACTTCCCTTTGATGAAGTAGCCGTTCCAGCGAACGATCACCTTATGCACTTCATTCACCACGGCAGTTTTACCAACGCCAGAGAAGCCAGCCACCAGCATCAGTTCCACTGCACCATCGGCAACCCGCCCAAATACCTCCAGTAAACTTTCTATTTCCTGCTCCCGTCCGTAGAGTTTTTCCGGGATGAGAAAGCGATCGCTGATATCGCGCTGTCCTAAATCAAACCATGTGTGTTTGCCTGTTTCTCGCCATTGTTCTAAGCACAACACTAAGTCATGTTTGAGTCCCGTAGCACTCTGGTAGCGGTCTTCGGCATTCTTTGCCATCAACTTGCAAATGATCTCTCCCAACATCAAGGGGATTTCTGGGTTGAGATTACAGATAGAGTCAGGCTGTTTGGCGATATGACAATGTAACAACTCCATCGGATCGTGAGATGTAAAAGGCAGTTGTCCACTCAGTAGTTCAAAGAAAGTTACACCTAATGAATAAAAGTCGCTGCGGTAGTCAATGCCTCGGTTCATCCGTCCAGTTTGCTCTGGCGACAAATACGCTAGGGTTCCCTCCAGTCCGTTGGGACTTTGAATTTCCTGGGTTTCTCGTGGTAGCAGCGAGGCAATACTGAAGTCAATTAGCTTAATTTTTCTGGTGTCAGGATGAATCAGGATATTAGCTGGCTTGACATCTTTGTGAATGACGCGCTGTTGATGCAACTGGTGTAAAGTGTCTATCAGTTGCAAGGCAATGGGTAGGAATTCCTCTAAGCTCAGTGGTCGTCTTTGGGTAAATTGCCGCAAGGAGATGCCACCAAAGTCTTCCATAACTAGGGCATAGCCATTGTGATGGGGTTCTAGGCTGTAGGGTTTAATGATGCTGGGAATATCTAGGTTTTTAGCGATCGCATATTGGTTGCGAAACTGGACTAATTCGCTAAAACTTGGATATTCTCGTTTTAAGAGCTTGATGACGACTGGTTGGCGTTGGCGAAGCCCACCGAAGGTATCGCATTCTCGTATTGCCCGATACACTTGAGTCCGAGAACCAGAATAAAGTTGCTCTATAATTTGGCAACCAGCGATCCTTACAGTTCCATCAACTTTTGCACTCATAAATTTTTACCAGAATTCCTTGTCTAACGCTAGAATTCCCCAAACAGTATCTTCCCTAAATTATATTTTAGATCAGTATCAAAAAGAACCATGCTTTATTGAGTATTGGGCATTAGGATAAGTTTTTTATACTCATGAATAAGTCTTTATTTTAAATAAGGGGCTGCATCCGCAGCAAAGCTGGTAAATCCAGAGAGGCGAGGTGTTGATAAGCTCGATCTATAAAACGCTTGCCTCTAAGAAAGCCTGTATTAGCTCCGGGACAAATGTACCTGAGAGTTTCTGGTGTAAAATGTTGTAATAATAACTGAACACTGTTGATTTGTCGTGGCCAGTGAAAGGTTTTACTTATCCGTAATGGTACTGCATCGCCCTTCTGATTAGGAACCAAATGGCGACCAGAAAACAATATACCTCCAAGCTTACTGTAGTATAGGCAAGATGATCCAGGAGAATGACCTGGTGTCCAAATAATTTTGACTGCCGCATCAAGAGTAAATTCTTGACTAAAGGTAGTTACGGGTAAGCCTGGTAATAAATAAGCTTCTTGTTCTTGCATCAGGACTTCGCAATCTAATGCTTTCTGAATTTCAGGAGTTTTGCCTATAGCACCTCGATGGGTGAGAAATAACCAACGCACGCCTCCATGCGCCGCTAAAAAGTCTTGATTTGTTTGGTCTAAGGCAGGGGAATCTATGAGGATATTGCCTTCATTTCTTACAATAAAATAAGAGGTTCCCCCTAATGTGTCCCGATTGGGTGGAAAAGCAAAAATGCTCTCTTGTGCGAAGTCCGATTGCAAGGAACTTCCGCTAGGAATTTCTTGAGGAAAGACAGCCCGTGGTGGCTTAGTTGTATAACTTGGCTGTTGAGGTAAAGGGCACATAATCAAAGAACCGAAACTGAGGAGTTGTGGACAATCTGGTTACAGTGTAGAAATTCTGAAAAATCGAACTGTAAACCATCTGAAAAAACTGGGATTTGAGGTCTGCCTCGTAGTTAATGCTATGGTGCTGAAGCTACTGGTAGGGCGTTTTGTCAAAATTACTGAAGATAACATGGCATTTTGGTTTCTGTTTATCCTCCTACTGGGGCTAGCTACTTATCTAATGGTGCAGCACAGTGTCGCTCACATCACTCGAACGCCAGTATGGTTGTTGTGGCTGGTTTTAATGACACCAGCATTGTTGTTAAGTGTATGGACACTGATATATGGGGCGAAACAACCTCCACCACCAGGGCTGATTGTTTCGTCGTTATTTGTCTGCACAGTGTTGTACTGGATATTGTTTCTAGGCGGGCGGCGAGTGCCAAGAGATACACAAACCGAAGTTCCAGCCCAAGCCTCAGAATCACAGCCAATTATCCAGCCTACCCCAGAACCACTAGTACGTCCCATTGAGCCGACAGAAGAAACTCAACTGCGAAATTGTTTTCCTTGGTCTGTATATTACGTTCAAAATATTGAGTATCGACCACAAGCCGTAATTTGCCGGGGTCAGTTGCGAACTAAAGCCAGCAACGCCTACCAGCAGATTAAGACTAACATTGAAGCACAATTTGGTGATCGCTTCGTGTTGATCTTTCAAGAAGGTTTAAATGACAAACCTTTCTTTGTGCTGGTTCCTAATATTCAGGCTGCTAAAGAGAGAAATACACCCCGACGCGACCAAGAACGCTTAACTAAACCAGGATTAGCACTTCTACTACTAGTAGCGACTTTGATAACTACTACCTTGGTGGGAGTGGAAATTGCTGGTACTTCGCTTCCGCCTCTATGGGAAATTGACTCTTTGTTCAAAGTTCTATCTAACCGAGATGTCCTATTCAAAGGATTACCTTATGCTTTAGGGTTAATGACTATTTTGGGTATTCACGAACTTGGGCATTATTTGACGGCTAAATTCTACAAAATTCGCTCGACGTTGCCTTACTTTATTCCAATGCCTTTCTTTTTGGGAACTTTTGGTGCATTTATTCAGATGCGTAGTCCCATTCCCAACCGCAAAGCATTATTTGACATTAGTATCGCTGGGCCGCTTGCAGGCTTTATTGTTACCTTGCCATTATTAATATGGGGCTTGGCTCATTCTGAGGTGGTTCCCCTGATTGAAGAAAAAACCCGATTTTTGAATCCTGATGCTCTTAATCCCAAATATTCCATCTTACTAGCGTTATTATCGAAACTAGCCTTGGGAAGTCAGTTAACAGCAAAATCAGCCCTTGATTTGCATCCAGTTGCAGTAGCTGGTTTTATCGGACTTATTGTGACGGCGTTAAATTTAATGCCTGTGGGACAACTTGATGGAGGCCATATTGTCCATGCAATGTTTGGACAACGAGTTGCGATTATGATTGGTCAAGTGGCTCGCCTTCTCTTGCTATTACTTTCGTTAATCCGGGAAGAATTTTTGATGTGGGCGATTATCTTATTATTTATGCCGTTGATTGATGAGCCTGCACTGAATGATGTCACTGAATTGGATAACAAACGTGATATTTGGGGATTACTGGCAATGGCTTTGTTGATTGTAATTATTTTGCCATTACCACAAGCGATCGCTAACTTTTTGCAAATTTAAAAACGCTGATTTTAGAAAAGCCGGGGATTTTTTGTGCAATGCTCTAGTTTCGGTTAATTTCGATTTAGAGCGATCGGTAAAGTCGAATACAGTTCAGATCAGGTTTTTTGATGACACCCCGAGGTTTTAGAGACGCGATAAATCGCCGTCTTTACAATAACCAGTCCTTTGTAGAGACGGCGATTTATCGCGTCTTTTATTTTTTGGGGGAATACAATAATATTGTCTTGAAACTAACTCGATACTGAATTAGCTGCCTCGGAAGCTTTCGCAGCAGGTGGAAAACCACCCATACGAATCTCAGAAGTGAAGGAAGTAATACTAAATCCACCAAAACTCTTGAGGACATTTACCCGCATTCGCAAATTGGGGCTAGCAAACCACAGGCGCTCCTCTGACCAGATGTTTTCGTCTTCTACAGTTAGGATTAAAGCACCATCACTGTCAAATTTGTAGTGTCCAGCAATTGGAGTTTTCTCAGCATCAACTATTTCCCGCAGTAACTTGCCTTCAGAGGGATTATCTGCATTGGGTACTGAAACTAACACAGTTGAACCACTATGTTTTGTTTGATCCTTTTCCATTGTGCCATTCCAGTTAATTTTGATAGCACAGGAGGCGGAACTAGGATTAATTTCGTACAGTTGACACAGTTTGGTCGCTTCTGGATGATCTACTGCCAGCGTCTCAATGATAATATCTGACTTGCTATTTTCAGATTCATTCAAAGCCAAATGTTGACTAGTCCGATGAGAAAACCATTTACCAGCACTTAACTGAAAAAACTCTTCAATATTCATGAATGAAATTACCCTGCATCAAAATGCTAAAATTCCCACTTAATTATTAAAAGGTAGCAGGAGGCTCTAATATTATTAAGCTTGATTGCCTATTTCCTCAAGCTTCTTGAGGCCAATTCTGGCTGCCTCAGCAACGTTGAAATGATTGTCTTTTTCTAAGTATTTTAAAGCTGAGACACTCTTGGGAGTGGGAAGATTACCCAAAGCTTCTGCCAAACGTTGTCTGACTAACCAATCATCTGATTGGGCAAAGCGTAGAATCTGATCGACAGACTCAATATCTTTAATTTCTCCGAGCGCAGAAATTGCAGCTTGTTGCAACACTACTTCTTTGCTATCCAATGCCTGAAGAAGAATTTGACGGGCACGGGGGTCTTTAATGTTACCAAGAGAAACGGCTGCACTAAAGCGTACTAGCCAATCAGTATCTTCATAAAACGCCCGTGAAAGCACTTCAAAAGCTCTAGCATCGCCCAAATATCCTAAAGCACCAGCAGCATCAGCGCGGATGCCATAATCGGGGTCATTTTCGAGAATTCTGACCAAAATTGAATAACATTCTGGCGTTGGCTTGATTCCCAGGGCAAATATTGCCATCGATCGCAGTTGCAAAGATTCGTCGTCTAGTACCTTTTTAATTAAAGGGACTGCCTCTTCAGGAGAAACATCACGCAGATTAGCAAGAGCTACCATGCGATCGCGTAAGTTCGGACTTTCTAACTGAGTAGAAATTTCTTGTAAGCTGAGAGCTGTCATGTAGTTCAAAGCATTTTCTTTACTTATCTTAATTTACTCGATCATTTCATCAGGCTGTCGCCATCGTGAAGTAGGAGTTTGGCGACTTTACAAAATGGCTCAATTATGAGTGAAAAATAAATAAATGTTACAAGAGGAGGCAGGGGGCAAGAGGCAGAGGGAGGAAAGAAGTATTAATGAGAACTTTAGTTGTGGGTATAAAAGTTACTAGTATAGAATGTGTGCTTTGTTCCTCAAACGCCACTTGTTTCTCGCTTGGAACTAGCTGCGAACAAGTCGTAAAAACCGCAAGGGCGCAGTAGCTTCCCAACCTACGCCAGTTTCAGTTTTTAGCCTTAACTGAATCTACAATTGGTTTTTAAGACAGCTTTCCTGCTGAAGGCTAACCCACTTTCAAAGCAATTTTAAGAATATCTTTGGCAATATCCCGCGATTTATGTAACCCGACTATTTGTAGAAGTCTGGTTCAAACTATATATTTAGACTAGGTTTCAGAACGGAGAGGGCAGGGTGGTTTCATACAACGAGAGAAAAATAATAATGATTTGTATAGGGTGGAGAAAAATGGATAACTAACAAGTATGAATCTCGTCGAACA